>NZ_JBTMZF010000002.1:0-113689 GCF_054495185.1 Glutamicibacter bergerei
GAATACTTGGCCTTGTTTTTCCCGAGCGGTGGCGGTCCACGCGACCACATCTGGTTTCGTTGACGTTGCTAAGACTGGGCCGGGTGCGCCCAGCACCATGGGCACCACGATGCTGGAGGTTTTACCGCCGCGGGCCGGGGCATAGACCCAGAGACTGTCTTCGAGCTGGATATACAGCGGTACTTTTTTGGATGCGTTCGTGTAAACAGCCAGTGCAATGAACGCTTCCGCGGTTTTCTTGCTGACCGACGGCCCATAGATCTGGCGTGCTTTATGCCAGGCGGCGGTGAAGCCCATCATCGAGGTGATCGCCGCACCTTGCGGATTGAACGTGGTGGTGTCTTTGCGCGGGCTGATCCACAGTTCGGTGATCAGCACGTAGCCCACAATCAACAGGACCGCGATGCCGCCGAGGATGAACCAGGACGCGACCGGCCAGGAAAGATCCCCGTCCAGGCCTGCCTCGAGCAGATCCAACGGATTCCAGGAAACTTTCGATCCGGTGGGGGTGATGTTCTCGCCCCAGTTCAACGCGGCCAGCACGATCCCGGCAAGCACCGCGATGAGCAGGACCGTGGTGAAGCTGCTTTCACGCTGTCTTGAGGCCATGATCCTGCTCCTTTTCACTCGTCGTCCTGGCAACCAGCGCTTTGTCGGTGTCGGTGAGGATTGTTTCCACGTCGCTGCGCAGATGCTTCACCTCGAAGGGTGCTTCATTGCCGATTTTCATCAGGCAGGTGCCGGTGGCCAGATTCAGGATTGTGGGGTAGCTGGAGGCTGGAAGGTCGAACATGTCCACTGCTGCCCTCGCGTCCGGGGCTTTCTTCTGCTGATAGACCAGCACGGTGTCGCATTCCTTGATGATCGCTTCCGCGTCGGTGCCGGCGGGGATGTCGGAAACGTGGTGGAAGAAGAACCAGTTCGACAGGCCAATGGCGCGGGAGACTTTCTGGTTGCGGCGGATTACCTTGGCGACCGACGTTTGGACCAGGTGCCAGGCTTCCTCGACGACGAAGTGGGTCTGGCGGCGGTTCTTGGCTTTGAACAGCCGGTTGGTCATCCACGTGTTGATCACCGTCATCACAATCGCTAAGGCTGGCCCGTTTTCGGGCAGTTGGGAGACATCAAAGACGGTGAGCCCGTCTTTGAGTTTCACATCCTTGGTGGTTTCGTTGTCGATCATGCCCGCCAGGTCTTCTTCGACGAAGCGTTCCAGCTCGAAGGCGACGTCGTAGCCCCATTCGCGCAAGGTGGCTTTGCTGATTTCCAGGTGGGTGCAGTCTTCTTCGGCCGGGTCGATCATCCGGTTGATGACCAACCGGATGGTGGGGGTGGCGCCCTGGGTTGCGGCGTCTTTCAGCGCGCGGCGGTGTGCTGTGCGCAGAGCTTTGCCTTCGCGGGGGCTGATGGGCCGGCCGAGGACTTCTTCGGCGACCGCACGCAGCAGCATGGACTGGCTGGGCGGGGTTTCGCCGGTGGTGCTGTCTTCTTCGGTTTCAGCGGAGATGGAAGGGTCGAAGATGTTGATGCAGGATCCGCCGCCGCCGATCTTGAATGTGACTGGCTCCCCGCCCTGGTACCGGCATAGTTCGGCGTATTCGCCTTCTTCGGGGTTGGAGTCGCTGGGTTTCTTGTCGATGACGATGACGTTGCGTCCGATGATCATGGGGCGCAGGCATCCCCAGGTTTTCCCGGCGGAGCTTTTCGCTGAGCCGATGTCACCGATGACGACGACGTTGGCGTTGTTCACGGTGTGGGGGTAGGCAAAAATAGGGTCGTGCATGACACCCCACCCCGATTCCAGATCAATGCCGAACAGCAGGCCCTTGTAGGAGGTGGGGGACCAGGGCACGGCGAGGTTGCTGACTTCGGCCTGCCGGGTGGTGGAGATTGCGCCTTCCGGTGCTGGATCATAGAGTCCGTAGCGTGAGCCTTTGCGTGTTTGGCGTCCGGCATCCCAGGTGATGTCCGGGCGCTGTTCCGCCAGTGGCGCGGAGACGGACTCGGTAGGCAGATTGGTCTTTGTCACGGTGGTCTTGCTGGTTTTGATGGTTTTGATGGTTTTGCGGGTTTCCTTGGGTGCTCGGGTGAAGATGCTGATCATGTGCGGATTCCTCTTCCCATGGGTAGCACGGCCATCAGGGCCATGTCGTGGCGGTTATCGAGCCAGTACAGCCGGTCGATGCCGCAATCGGTGGCGACGGATTCAATCTGGGTGGAGACCTGCAAGAGTTTTTCTTCTGAATCCACGGTGAAGCTGACGTAGGCGCCCCATTTCACGCCGTGGTGCCCGCTGCCGGGAGTCAGGTCCACTGCGCGCTGGTCGGAGGAATTGGACATGACCTGTTCGGTTCCATCCGAAATCTTGCCTTTGGACGCGTCCGAGTGGCGTTTGGCTTTGTCACTGGTGCGGTCCGACATGGCTTGGGCGCGCGCTTCTTTGGCATCAACGACTTCATTCACCCAGGACACTGAATGGATGACTGCCGGGACAATCCCCGAGACGAGCTGGCGCATGGCTTGGACTGGCAGGGCTGATCCGGCCATGAACCCATCCCTGGGGATATAGGCGACCCGGGTGTAGGCGTGGTTGTTGACCACGACCGCCTTGGAGGTCTGTTCCTGGTCGAGTTTCTGCCAGACCGCTTCTAATCCCACGTCGGTGTCATCAATGGCGTACGTGTAGGGGTCTTGCAGGTGGGCGAGGATCCCGGCGGCCATCTGGGAATCCACAGGCCTGTAGCCGCGGATGGCTTTGTGCGCGACGGCTTGCGCCATCAGTGCTTGGGCTTCTTGGACGATTGCTGCGTGCACGGCCAGGGGTCCTGGCTGCTGGGCGTTGGCGGCCCGGTGCAAGGCGGTGCGGTTGTCGAAACGCAGCACCCAGTAGCTGCGGTGCTGCTCGGCCCGGTCTTCGACCTGCAAGCATAATTCCTGGTAGGAGCGCACCAGGTTTCCGTGGGCGTTGGGGTCCACGTAGTCGGCGAGCCAGGACACGTGGTCGGTGATGTCCAGGGGGATGGAGCGGGTGAAACTCTGGATATGGGACACCGCGCTGGTCCGCCGTGCCGCCCTGGCAAGGATCCGGCCGAAGCCGAGGTGGGGGATGTCTTCCACGTCTTCTTCGACCACTCCGCCGGCGCTGCCGCGGACCTCGAAGATCACGGTATAGAAGGCCGGATCTGAATTGGCGTGGCGGAAGACGGCGAGACGTTCGCGGGCGTTGAAATCAACTTCTTTCACGCTCAGCCGTCCCACCATCAGCGGGGCCGGCTGAACGTGCTCTTTGCGACGTTCGGCGCGGCGCACCGCGAACCCGCGGGGGCGGACCGCTTTCTTCTTGTTCTTCTTCGCTGCCCGGTATTCCTGAACGCTGGCCAACGCAGTCTGTTCATGGACGGGGTCATAGACACCCAGCCCGGCGTGCTTGCGGTACGCCCGGTAGGCGGTTTCGGTTTTTAGCGCCACGTAGCTGCGTCCTGCGTGGATGTTCATGGGAACGGTGATCACCACGCTGAGTACAGCGATGACGAGGCCGGCGAAGAGGAAGAAGAACTGGTCCATGCCCATCAAAACCACGCACGCGGCGATCCCCAGGCCGATCCATAACACGACCTGTTCGGGGGTGGAGCGGCCTGAGAGCAGTCCGCGTTTTTTGAACTCGCCGCCGAGGGCTACCTGACGTGCCATGAGTGATCACCGATCCTTGAAGGAGTCCCACGAGTCTGGGTCTGCGTCGTTTGCGGCCATTCGTGCTTGAGCTGCAGCGTTGGCCGCGGCGTATTTGGTTCCGGCCAGCAGGCCGACCGCTCCGGCGGTCAGGGGGCTGAAGGCTGCGGTTGCCGCCACGGAGGCCACTGTTTTCGCCCGGCCGGACGGCGGGTTCTTCCGGCCCTGCCCAGACGAGGAGGCAGGTACATTTGGCCCGCTCGAGGCAGGCGCAGAGCTGTTCTGCTCGGTGGGACCTTGCCGTGCTGGTTCAGTATCGCCGGCCCGGGCCGGCGGTGGCGAACCACCTTGCTGAATGTTCTGATCTGGGGATGCTGGAGGTACAGGGTTCTGGCCTTGCTGCGAGGTGCTTGCCGCAGCTGATGTGGGTGCATCGGCCTGGTTTTGGTTGGAGCGTTCGTGTGCGCCATGGGTTTTCTGCGGTGAACCGGTGCCCGGATTTTGGCCAGCAGTGTTGCTGCCACCGCCTGGGGAACCACCAGGCCCTGGACCGCTAGATCCGGCAGAGCCGCCTTCTGCACCGCCCGAACTGCCTGGGCCGCTTGAACCATCTGAATTTTGTGCGCTGCGGCTTGTGGCGGAGCCGCGCCGGTTGGAGATCGCGCGGCGCACCGATCCGGCACCGCTGCCGATTGCACCGCCTACGGCGCCGCCGACACCGGCAGAAATTTCCGGTGAGATCCCGCCGAATTTCGCTTCGCGGCTTTCGAGCACGGGCATCCACCGGAAGATCGCTGCGGGGGACAGGACGATCATCAGCATGATCGCGGCTGTTGCCCCCAGGTTGCCGACGTTCACCAGCATGTCATCGACCCCGTCCTTGAAGGCTGGCTGCGAGGCGAGGATGCCGAAGACCGCGCCCAGCACGAGGAAGGCGAAGGTTTTCAGCAGGCTCATGGTGCCGATGGTCGTGGCGATCTTCATGACGTAGCGACGTGTCTTGGGAGAAAGCAGCATGCCGATCAGCAGCGCAATGGCCAGTCCCATGAGCTGCTGGAAGATCGGGATCAGCAGGAAATACACCAGCAGGGCCAGTGCTCCGACGAACAGCAGTCCGAAGAACAGGATGGCGGCCAATGGGCCGAACCAGCTGGTGGATTCCAGGGAGGCGAACCGGGAGATGACCGTGATGAAGTTGCTGATTGATTCGGCCGCCCAATCACTGGTTCCATCGGTGAGCGGGGCGACGCGTTGCTGCAGTTCGTTCATGACCCAGGGTCCGTAGATGACCATGAACAACGCTGCTGGCAGGTAGTAGAGCAGGGATTTGCTGAAATCGTCGTCGCTCATCTCCCCGTTGCTGTGCTGTTTGAAGAGGAACATGATCATCAAGCCGAGGCCAACGACTCCCAGCCCGGCGTAGAGTGCCCAGCGGTCTTTGAATTCTTGGGCAGACGCGTCAAATTCAGTGGTGGACGAGATTTCCTCGAGCACTTTGGAGGTCATGGCGATAGATTCTGATTTGCTGCTGTTCGCCAGTTCGTCCAGGTTCGATTTGGGGTCGGCCACGAATTTGATGGTGTTGTCGATGGCATCGGTGACGTTGAGTATGGAGCGTCCGAGTTCGCTTTGCTCGAGGTATCCGCGGATCTTCTGACCGGACCAGGACCAAATCTGGTTGTTGAGTCTTTCTTGAATACAGTGCTTGATTCCTTCGCCGCCAGCTTTGCTCTCAGTCAAGGCGTCGCAGAAGTCCATTTTTGGGCCTTCTCCAGTGATGAAAGCCGTGGGATCTGGGTACATGACAGCTAATGCATCCCGGGTCTGCTCCTCGCAGCCTCTTTTCTGGAAATTCAGAATGTTTTCAACCCGCATGAAGTATTGGAAGTCGCCGCATTTATCTTTGGCGATCCCTGACAGAACCTCATCAAGAAGCTTGGTCTTCTCCTCGTCAGGCATCTTTTCGAAGCGCTTCAATTGGTCCTGAGTGAGTGCTTCTTCCACTTTCTTAGTGTCCTCATCGGCCTGAGCTGGGGAGGGCGAACCGATCAAGAGAAATGTGGAGATGACTGCAATTGTTGCCATCGCGGAGAGAGCGGATAGCAATTTTCTCATCGTGCTAGCTCCGTCCATCCGTCCCGGCTCAGAGGGTTACCTTCTGAATCGGTGAACAAATCACCGAGGATTTCCTTGGCTGATGACGGTTCTTTCATGTTTCCTCGGTAGAGGAGTTGCGTTTCTGGCCGGGAATAAGGCGAGCTCAGATCTAACTTCCAATCCTCGTTTTCCCACAAGAGATGCTGCTCCGCCATACGTATATCGACAGATGCAGGAACGGTCTTGTCGCCAATCTTGTATGCATCAGTTTCGATCCGTTGAGCGACTGCAACAGTTGCTGTTTTGCCTGATTCGCAGTTCGTAAGATTAAAAATTGGTACTTCAAACAGTGAAGCTTCGGCTACAAAACCTTCATTCAAGGCCGAGGATCGAAAGGATTCGATGTACTTTTCCGAATAGTCGTTGGAAGCCAGAACATGCTTGAGCGTTTTTTCCCGGTTGTCCCATCCTTCGGCTGCAATTGAATCCGCGCTGATGTAATTGATGGCTGCGCGTACTGCGTCGTCGCAGGAGGCGGTGTATCCGATGCGGGTTTGGCCATCTGCTGCGGTCTTGGTTCCGCCTTCGTTGGCGCGGAACGGGGATACAGGGAACCCGTTGTCGCTGATCCGGGTGGGTTCAGTAGGAGTAGTGGGTGTAGCCGCCGAAGTGTTCTCCTTCGCGGTCGATGAGATGAAATAGCTGGCGACAGCAACCAGCACAATGGCTGTGATGACTACGGCTGCGATGATCAGGCTCCGGCGGCTTGTCATTAGAGCATCCCCGCCACTTTGAGCACCGCACCGATGAGCACGCCAAAGGCCGCCACCGCGATGACCGCCACGCCGCGGCGTTTGAGCTCGTCAGTGTGCTCGCCCATCTCCTCGTAATGGCCCTGTTTCCTGGCCCCGGAGAATTTCACGAAGCTGGTCAGAAGCTTCACCGACACATAGATCAGCACCAGTCCCCAGATGACACCGAGGATCACGGTCAGCGCATTGTCGAACCCTGAGCCAAGCGGTGCGATGTCTGGGGAGACCCCGTCGAAAGGGTTTTTGACTTCAGCTGAGATGTGTAGGGCGGTGATGAACGGTTCCATGGTTAGTTCTCTTTCGTGTTTCGTTTAGCGGATTCTGCTCGGACGGCTGCATGGTGCATGCCTTCGCTGACTGCGGCAGCAACTTTTTCAAAAGCTCGAACGGACTCATCTGTGGCCAGCTGCCAGTCGATCAGCCCGTTGGTATCCAGGGCTGGTTCGTAGGGGACGAGAAGGAAAATAGCTTCCTCGCCGAGGGCTTGCTCGAGCATGGTGCGTAGCTCTTTGCGCCGTTCCGAGGCCACCGCGCGGCGATGGGAACCGGGGGAGATGACGAGGACCGCGTGACGGCACAGCGCAGCATAGTGGTCATTGCCAGAGAGCTGGGACATGGCTTGGAGCTGTTCGATGGTGCGGAGCACTGAGACGACGGACTTATCGTTCATTTCCACGGGGAAGACCAGCTGGTCGGATCTTTCAATGCCGGCCAGCCAGTTCTCGGCGCGGGTGTTGTTGCCGGTGTCCAGAACGATGACGTTCCAGAAACGCTGGACTACTTCGAGCAGTTCGTTCAGGGTTTCGCGGGTGAGCATCTGCATCCGGTCAGGATCTTCATCCGAGGCGAGGACTGCGAAACGGTTGTCCCCCTGGGGGCGGGTGAAGTACTGGACATCGCCGCTGCGGGTGTGCTCATTTTTGAGTTCTTCGAGCGCGTCGAGCAGGTCGATGATGGTCAGGTTTGATCCGTTGGAACGGGTACGCACCCCCAGGGTGCCCATGGTTTCGTTGTTATCCATCGCTAAGACCGCATGGTCAGAAGTGTTGCCGATAGTGGAGGCCAGCGCCACACTGATCGAGGTTTTACCTGACCCGCCGGCCGGCTGGGCGACAGTGACGGTGACCGGACGCGGGTAGACACGCCGGATGGACGCGAGCGTGGCACGCCGAGCTAATTCTTGGGGTCCCGGTTTAGGCGAAATGAGGCCGCCGGTCCATGCGCGGATTGTGCGCTGCCAGCCTTCTTCGGCCGGCAAAGGTGTTTCCAATGCATCTGATCCGGTGATCGCGCTGCTCAGCGTGCCGGTGACTAGCGGTGTTCCGGTGAGCAGAGGCGCGGCGCGCGTGGGCTCTGGTGCGGTGGGTTCTCCTGGTTCTGGCGTGGTGTGGATCTGTAACGAAGCTTCTGGTTTGTCGGAAGCGTTCGATACGGTCAAAACATCGGTCTTCGCTTTTCTGCGTTCGTCGCCTGGCCATTCGGTGCCCATCTGCGTCCCCTTTCCTTGGATGAAACCATAGTATCAATTAGTCTTGATATAGTCAGTTTCATTCCAAAATAAGACATTGAAGGGTTTTGATGAAACGCCGAATCATCCTGTCCACCGCCGTGCTCCTGGCAGTCTCACTGAGCGCCTGCACCCCCGCGCCGGACCAAGAAACCAGTGATCCGCACGCGGATCACGGCCCCATGCATGAGATCGAAGCATCCCCAGAGCAAGTGCAGATCGATGAATGGAACCCGCAGGTTTCGGCTGACGCGAAACACACCGCAACCAAGGCCGCCAAAGCCTACGCCCGCCCGGACCTTGACCAAACGGCATGGTTCAAAGACCTGGCACCTTTCCTGTCCCATAGCGCACGGACCAGGTTCCAGCAGACCTCAAACCTCAACATCGCCTCCACCAAGGTTGTCGAGGTTCGCGAACCTGTCCAAGGCGTTTCGCCGGCCATCGCCACCGTGAAAGTGCAGACCAACGCCTCCACCCTAGAATTCTTGCTCAGCCGCGCTGACGGGCAGTGGATGGTCGAGAAAATCACGAGCAACAGCTGATGAAACGCACCAAACGCCGGGGAATCTTCACTGTCCTGGGCCTGATCAGTGTGCTGCTGTTCGGGATCGTCTTTGGCGGGATCCTCCTGCTGGGGGACAGCCCGCGCAGCGAGCCCGACACCGAAACCGACTGCTCACCTAACAGCGCGGTGCCGAAAGAAATCAACGTCAAAAACCTGCCCACCACCGAGGTCGGATCCTACAACAAGCAGCAGCTGACCAACGCAGCGATCATCATCAACGAAGCCAAGTCAGCAGGCGTCCAGCAGCAAGGCGCGATCATTGGACTGATGACCGCTATCCAGGAAAGCTCCCTGAAAATACTGGCCAACGACGGAACCTGGCAGTATCCGCAAGGCACCAACGTCATGACCGAAGACCAATGGGTGCAAGCACGCAAAGTCGTCCTCGAATCCCTGGATCTTCCACACCAGGGAGTCGGGCACGCATGGGACGCGCTGAGCCTCATGCAGCAGCGGCCCAGCGCCGGCTGGGGGACCGTCGAGCAGATCATGGACCCCTCCTACGCGGCCAGCACCTTCTTCGACAGGCTGAAAAAAGTTCACGGCTGGCAATCCTTGCCTTACGAACTGGCCGCCGAAAAAGTCCAGGTCTCGGGCCTTCCCGATAACTATGCAGACCAACGTGCCGATGCGGAACTGCTCTACGCCGCGCTGCACGGCGCCCAGGTCGAAGTCAGCGATGACGAGGAATCTTATTCCCAGTGCAAGGACGGGGGAGACACCAGAAAGCCGGAATCAGGGGATTCTTACGATGGCCCGAAGAGCAATTCCGGGTGGGTGTTCCCCGTGGAGACCATCTCAAAAATCCAGTACAACTACGGAGAAAACCGCGGCCTGTGGCCCCACGCTGGAGAGGATTTCAGCTCACCGAAAGACACCCCCATTTATGCTGCCGCCGATGGTCAAGTCATCCGGGCCAGCTGCTCAGACCTCGTTGTGGGCCGTTCTCCCTGCCAAGTTCAGGTGGATCACGGAACCATTGATGGCCAGCGAGTTAGCACGCTCTATGTGCACATGTATGAAGACGGGGTACTAGCCCAGGTGGGGGACGAGGTCAAAGCAGGGGAGCAGATCGCCAAAGTCGGTACCAACGGCAACTCCACCGGCTACCACCTGCACTTCGAAGTCTGGGTGGGCAAAGCAGACACCAGCCCGGTGGAATTCCTCAAAGAACAAGGCGTAAGCATCCCAGGCTGAAAAATCCACTACTCGTGTTGCTAGGCTCGAACGGTGGAAAAATACGCCAAGCTCATCAGCCATCTCGCCTCACCACCAGCGGTCGTCACCCTCGTCCTGCTCAGCACGCCACTGCGGTACCCGGGCCTTGCATGGCCGCCAACCTTGCTGGCCACCTTCTTTGCAGGCCTGGTGCCCTGGGCAGCGCTGATCTGGATGCGGCTGCGCGGCCGGGTCACCGACGTGCACGTGACCGAGCGTCATCAACGCTGGCCGATCCTGCTGGTGACGCTGATTTCCATTCTTGGCGGCATCGCAGTACTGCTGGCCATCGCAGCGCCAACCCGGATCACTGTGGAAGTGCTGTTCATGCTCGCCGGGCTGCTGATCGTCGGCGTCGTGAATCTGGTCTGGAAGCTGTCGATCCACGCGGCCTTGACCACCTTCGCGGCCTTGCATTGTCTGTTGGATCTGCCGGCGGGAGCGCAGATCGCGGTAGCTGTCATCGCACTGGTGGGGTGGGCACGAATCCGCGCCGGGCACCACACTCCCACCCAGGTGATGGCAGGAACACTGACGGGAGCTTTGGTGAGTTTAGGAGACTTGCTGGTGGTTTAAGCGTGGGGATGGCTGGAGTTCATGATGATGTGACAGCAACGCAGAGATCCATCCCAGCGTGACACCGGCCAGAACACACACCATCGCCGGGTAAACCAGCAGATCCGTCAGCCAATCCAGCTGGCGGTTCGACAGCTCCACCAGATGCCCCATGGGGGCGATCATGCCGAAGGCGAAGCCAAAAGCCATCAGTTTCTTCGAATAAAACGGCACCCGATACACCGAACCAGTGTTGGCCTTCATCAAAGGGTTCACCAGCATCGCAGACACCACCGCCGGATAGACATACATGGACAGCTTGTAGAGCACAACCGCGGTGTCGGTATCCCTGAAGTCATCGAGCCCCATGCTGGAATACGAGAGATCCGCAGCGAAGAACAACACGGTCATCAGTGCCACACATAGAGGCAGACCGGCAGCTGAGAACCTGCGGATCTTGGTTGCGACATCGCACCGGCCGATGCTGTGGGCGATCTGGACCCCGGCGGCCAAGAACACGAAGTTAATACAGAAATGCGAGAGAAGATTCGCTAAATTGATGGAGCCGAGCAGGCGATCAATAGTTAGGTAGATCGGTTCCACTGCAAGCCATAAGCCGATGCTCATTCCCAGATGGGTAAGCCATAACCAGAGGTTGCCTATGCCTTGAATTAGCCGGGGGAGCCTCAATCCAAGCACTATCGTGAACGTGCTTGCTAAAGTTACTGCTGCCCAGCTAGAAAAACCCATAGGCTTTTATCCTAGATGGTTTTCAAATGTCTCCAAGCTACGCACCTGTTTTCCCACCTCGCGTAGGCGTTTCTCTGATTCGGCTAGTAACTGTCCTAAAGGTACTGTGTTGAGCCAGTGGGAACGGCACTCTGGGTCCCATCCTGCCTCAGCGCCCGTGAGTACACCCGATACAACCAACGCGGAAGCTAAAGGGAAACTGGCATATTGGGCGATTTCGAGAGCCACATCTTCTCGTAACCGGCTGCGCAGCATCTTCCACAAGGTCGGCTGGGCTACACCGAGCGTTTGTTGGATATGGGCTCGAAGATTTCCATCGTCGGCGCAATCAAACCAATGCAACGCCAAATGATCGTAAGATTCCTCGCCGAGTTCAGTCTCGTTGACTGTCTCTGAGTTCAAACGATGAACTGTTCCCTGCAAAAGGCCTGCCGTGGGAATGAACGCTGCTATTTCGTTTGGGGCGGGCGTGGAGGTGGTGATGCTTGCGAATTCCTGGAACCGGGTTAGCTCGTCCAAAGGATCCAGGTCAAGGCCGCGTGCGATGGCAGTAATGGTTGAAGGGGCCACGCTGCCACGGCCGACTTGCTGGGTAAGGCGTAATCGGGGAAGACCTGAAAGTTGAGCAAGGCGCACGAAGCCAATGCCTGGCGCCACTGCATCCAGCCACGATTGAACTTCAGACCGCCCGAGCTTCACCCGCGGCTCATTCGAGCCGCTACATGAGATAAGCGCGACAGGTACAAGTGAACGTTCCCCATTTGCCTAACTTATCGCGTTCTCACATGAGAATTGTTCAAATTCAGCAGGGGACAAGACACAATTCGGATACGAAATCCGTTCTGTTATCAAAGATAGACACATTGTGCGGAGCTTCTTCCACATGTCGTTGAGTGAACCTCCGATGTACATGGCAATCAACAGCTAAGAAAAGATCGAACGACCTAGCGTAGGAAGACGACAGCCAAACCAGCTGTCAAGATCGGTACCCGACATCACGAGACGAACCACATGGTGATGAAAGTATTCTGGCCCTGGTGTATTCAAGAATCTGATTTCATCCGAGTAGGGAGTGTGTAGCTACATCGAATGTTTAGGCGTATTCAAGCACACAATCGCGACAGATAATACCCGTCTTGGTTTGTTCCTCGGCCTGGCTTTGATGCCGGATAGTAAAGCATTCGATGCAGACAAATTCGTCCTCAGCCTGTGGGACCACATCAACAGAGAGCTCTTCGTCAACAATTGCGCCGGGAAGCTCCAACCCCTCAGAGGCATCTGCTTCGTCGAGTTCAGAGTGGACGCTCTTCGCACTGGGTGCATCCATTTTTTGAACGTCTTTAAGCGTTTTCTCCGAAGCTTCCGCTACATCGGGACGTACTTCATCGTAATCTGTGGCCATAACATTCTTCCTACTTATCTCAGATAATCAACGAAAGCACATTTTAATAAGTAGGCAACCGGCCGTCAAATGGGAACGTCGTTTATCTGACAATGCCCATCTGAAAATCCTAGTCGTTGGATGAAAATGCGGTCCACATTGGCAACGAGCACGCCGACCATGTTCAGTCTGGCCATGACCGTGGGCGATGAAACCTAGTATGCGGACGCGACCTGAGACACGGCTCGTAGTTTGCAGCTCATCTCGTCCACGAGCTTCTGAGACAGGCGGGTGGTGAGGTGTGATCGGAAAGGTAGCTGCTCGGTGGTTTGTGCACGAAGGGACGGCGTGGGTACGCTGCTTCCTGACAGGCTAATTGACGCTTGCGGACGTTCACTTGCAGGTCGGTGCCGCCGATGGGTAGATCTTTGATCCGGTGCATTGGTCTGGTTTTGATGCGGCTGGTGAGTATTCCGCAGGATGGGCCGGCGGCTTCACTTTCAATGGGTTCAACAAGGACTTGGCGTCCGTCAGGTTCTTGGCTGACTGTGATGGCTCGGTAGTCGGTGAGGTTCAAAAGAATCGACATAGCGTCGATTCGGCCGGTTTCCTTGAACACTGCTCATAGTTTCTTGGCGTATGAAGTGTTTTGGTTGACACCCATTTTCGCTGAAGGGAATGCGAGACTCTCACTTATTTTTCGGGGTCACCACGCTAAAAACGAAGAGTCGTAAAGGCTATGGTGTGTTTCAAAATTGCGCCGGAGAACAAGTATCCTAGCTCTTCTCTAGCTCTGGGCATTCAGCCAACTACGCAGGGTAAATGTAATTGCAAAACTAAGCCACTGGCTAATCTCAGGATAAGGTAGATTCAGGTCACTGTTGACGGAACCTAATTCCAGGGGCTTTATTTATCGGGATAAAGGGTCTAAGAGTGCAGCAGCGAGCACCTGGGCTAAATGCATACCTTTGGCATCGGTCCCCTCGGATATCTGTGTGCGGCAGGAGAAACCATCGGAGAGTACGAGATCTTCATCGGCTCGCTTACGGATAGCAGGAAAAAGCTCGCGCTCTCCAAGAGACCGAGAGAGCTCGGCGTGGCCTGGTTCGAATCCCCAGTTCCCGGCTAGCCCACAACATCCGGTTTCAATTTCACGTTCGTCGATACCCAAGGCTTCCAGTACTTTCGCTGTCCCAGAATGCTCGCCCATCGAACGTTCATGACAATGAACTTGGGACACCGCACCGGTGTTCAGTATGCCAAAGGGCCAATCCTTATCGGGCTTCCCATCCGCTGACAGGTGACGGGCGATCAAATCTCCGAAAGGTACCACGGCTGCTGAGAGCCTCATGGCACGTGGGTCATCCGGAACTAGCTCTGTGATTTCGCTCCCCAGCATCACGGTGCATGAGGGTTCTAACCCGATAACCTCATAGCCAGAATTTAGCAGCGGTTCCATGACTTTCAGGGTGTGCCGGATAACCTTTCGAGCGACGTCTAGCTGTCCAGTGGAGTGCCACGTCAACCCACAACACACGAATCCATCAGGAATAATTACCGTGTATCCAAGAGCTTCGAGCACTTCGACAGCGGCCTTGCCAGGTGAGGTGTCCAGGTGGTTATTGAAGGAGTCGGGCCATAGGACTACGGTTTTATCGTCTGGCGTGGCGGTACTGTTGCGCTTTTTGAACCAGGTTTGGAGAGATTCGGGGGAAAAAGAGATCATAGTTCTGGTGGGTTCGATCCCACCGAGCTTCTTCACCAGAGTTTCAACCGTTTTGAACCCCATCAGTCTGTTAGTAGCCCGAGCCGCACCGGGGATCAGATGCAGGATCTGGGTGAGCGCCGGTAGCCATCCCATAGTGTAGTGGGCCATGGGGCGTAGCCGCTTTTGGTAGAACCTATACAGAAACTCGGATTTATAGGTAGCCATGTCTACATTGACCGGGCACTCGGAAGCACACGCTTTGCAGGAAAGGCAAAGATCCAGAGCATCCTTTACCTCAGTGGACCGATACGCCTGTGGTAAAGACTCACCGCGGAACATTTCCGAGAGCACCCGAGCGCGCCCTCGTGTCGAGTCGACTTCATTCCCGGTGGCTTGAAATGAGGGGCACATGGCTCCTTCCTCGGACCGGCATGCCCCCACTCCGACGCAGCGGTTGACCGCATTTACCAATGAGCCTCCATCGCGGCTCAGTACATGTAGGGGAAGCAGTTCAAAATTTCGTTGGCCTGGTCCCGGGCGGACTCGGTCGTCTACGCTTTCTGGATCTACCAGAATCCCGGGGTTGAAGATTCCTCCCGGGTCAAGAATGTTCTTGAAGACGCGGAACGATTCCAGTGCCTCGGCACTATATATACGTGACAAAAGCTCAGATCGAGCCCGGCCATCGCCATGTTCTCCAGATACAGAACCGCCGTAACGCGCAATGATGTCGGCTGCTTCCTCCATAAAAGAACGGAATGCGAAAAGCCCAACTTCACTGCTAAGTGTGAAGGACAACCGAATGTGTACGCATCCCTCACCAAAGTGTCCGAACGGGATGCCGCGTAGACCATGCCGATCCATCAAAGCGTAAAGATCGCGCAGATAGTCTGCTAAATGTTTAGGAGGTACTGCCGAGTCTTCCCAAGAAGGCCAAGCTTCACCTCCGTCGGGCAACCTAGTGACTATGCCAGCAGCGGCTTCTCTAATTCCCCACAACGCCTTGATCTGTTCATTTTTTGTGACCACGATCGACTGCGTAGCTGCGCTCACCGTTGCCACGAATTTCTCGGCGTTCAGTTGCGCATGCTCCGTCGTATTCCCGATCGCTTCGCAAAAAAGCCACCCACCGGCATCGTCTTTACCATCAAGACGATTAATCCCGGGCAGCTCGGAACCCGCGGATTCTTGGCCTGGCCTCGAACGCAACGCTTCAAGCAGGTCATAACCCATGCCTTCAGCTGTTGTCATGCCGGTGCCCCGGACAAGAGCAGCAGCTTCGGCAGCATCGAAGACCGTGTCGAATGCCAGCACGGCTAGCGCGGTAGCTCGAGGACGTTCAACCAGCTTCACTGTGATCTCAGTGATGATGCCACACGTCCCTTCGCTGCCCGCTAAAGTCTTGGCGACGTCAAAACCGTTCTCCGGGAGCAAATAATGCAGTCCGTATCCTGAGACTTGTCTAGGAAACTGTCCTAATTCGGTCCGCAGCGTCTTCAAATATTTGTCACGAAGCGCCAACAGCGAAGCATTGATAGACGGGTCGTCAGTGCCGCTGGCCCCGAAGACAACTTCTCGCCCATCAGCCAGCATCAGAGTAACCGACTCAACATTTTCCGCGGCCGTTCCCCAAACCAATGAATGTGAACCGCAGGCATTATTGGCAACCATTCCTCCAACGGTGCAACGGCTATGAGTCGAGGGGTCTGGGCCGTAGGTTAACCCAAATTCTTCTGCCGCATCACGCAGCTGGTCGCAAATAACACCTGGTTGGACTCGTGCTGTGCGAGATTCAGGGTCAATCGACAAAATCTGATTAAAATACCGAGAAGTATCGATCACTAACCCTTCACCGATGCTATTACCGGCTACCGATGTGCCACCACCGCGCATGGTGATTGGCCAGCCCTTTTCGTTGGCCAGAACAACGGCTTGCCGGATGTCTTCCACATTTCGCACTTCAAGGACAGCAGCAGGGACACGGCGATAAATCGACGCATCTGAAACGTAAGCTGCTCGCGTGGTCATATCAGTTCGCAGCAGATCATGGATCGTTCCTGACGGCAGGATGCTGAACGAGTCTGATAAAACTTTATCCATGGATACTGCTCACGATCTGGTGTTGTGCGGTGATGGAAATTATTATGTGGTTGTTCACCTGGTCCATCGCCCCATCTAGGTTGGTATTGAAGTTCTCAGATGGTATTTCGGACCCAGGTATCGGAAAATAGACGAGAAATCTATACGTAATCGTTCCTAAACGGAACCTCCAACGGGGCAAATGACCTGTTCAAGAAGACACCGTCAAAAAGAATGTCTCCTGAATCATGATCAGTGCACCTTTAAGACTGCCCCCGGTATGCATTTTGGAGTTCTGTACGCCGTTTCATAGCCGATTTAGTAGCAATTAAGCGCCTGATGCTCTGCTTAGCCGTTCCCAATCGCGACTAGAAGATTCTCGTTCGTGGAATCTCTCCGGGTTTGCAAATGCGATGTCTGGGTTTTGCTCGTCGAGCGAAAGTTCCTTGGCAACGGCCTCGCCAACCCCCGCAGCCATTTTGAAACCCTTGCCGGAAAACCCTGTAGCCAGATAAACCCCAGGCATTTCATCGAGCCACCCGATGAGCGGATTATTGTCCATCGAATAAAGATCGGGATAGGCTTTTGACCTTACACATGTGGGAAATAAGCCCGGTAGGAACTCTTCTACAGCTTTATTGCACCTATCGATTTCTTCAGGTGATAGGTCCCGATCCATCTCTGAAATTCGCAGGATTTCTTGTGGGGGAACGATGCCTCCCAACTTCACGGTACTGCCATCGATGGCGGGAGCACCCCACATATGCAGTCCCTCTGAATCTCGCATGAAAGCGGGGAAAGTATCTGCTGAGAATTCCTTCGGGTTCCTGCTTGCATACCAGGTCAAAAGGATACGGCCTGACTTCAACCACTTGGAATAGCGTTCGGGTATCAAATTTTGGGACCAAGCTCCTGCGGCAATGACTACCTTTTCAAATGACAGCCGTTTACCATCAACTTCGATTTCAACATACGTCTCATGAGGGATGATCCGCTCAATCTGAGCGGAGGAATGCACAGTTGCGCCGTTGATCTTAGCCTGTTCAATAGCGCTAAGTACTGCCAAATCTGTCCTGAGCAGTCCACCGCGCGGATCGAAAAATCCAATGTCTGATGGCAGTAGGCGGTGCTGCGGATAGGTCTGTTCCAGCCGATCATGGGCCAGTCGATCAAAAGGAATTTCGGTCTGTGAGGCACTTTTGGTGAACTGCTCAACATAGTCACCGTGGTCGGTTCCTATTGTTATTGCCCCATTGTTTTGGTCTAGAACGGTCTGCCCACTGATGCTACTTAATTCTTTCCATAATTTTTCGGATTCGGCGAGAAGAGCACTGTATTCAGCGCCTTCCCGATAGGCCATACGGAACATTCTGGTATCGCCACCTACTGCCGTGTTATCCGACGCCGGATGAAACTGTTCGAATCCGACGACTCCTTCAGTCCGTAGCGAAGTGCGCCAAAGAATCATGCTTCCGATGGTTCCCAATCCGATGACTGCGATTTTTCCGTCCATTTAAATCTCCAGTGATTTTTAACGCATAGCCCTTGTGGATCCTTGCGTTAAGGTTTCAACGATGTGTGGGTGAGGTCAGATAATTACTGTCACGATTTTTCATTTATTCCGGAGACCCGGGCGAGGAACTCGCGTGTTCTGGGGTTTTTCGGGTTCTCAAAGACTTCTTCGGGGGTGCCGTCTTCGATGATCTTGGCCTTATCCATGATTACTACTCGATCTGCTACTTCCCGGGCGAACTGCATTTCGTGGGTAACCACAATCATTGTCATGCCGGCTTGCGCCAGGTCCGTCATAACTCGAAGTACTTCACCGACTAACTCTGGATCGAGAGCCGAAGTTGGTTCATCGAACAACATAACCTCGGGGTTCATGGCGAGTGCGCGGGCAATAGCAACTCGTTGTTGTTGTCCACCTGATAGCTCCCCTGGGTAAGCGTCAGCTTTACTAGAGAGACCTACTTTTTCAAGTAGTTCAAGAGCAACTTTCGTCGCGTCTTTCCGTGATACGCGGTTAACCACTGTTGGTGCTTCGATGATGTTCTGCAAGACGGTCAAATGCGGAAATAGATTGAACTGCTGGAACACCATCCCCAGTCTTTGGCGTTGCCGGGCCGTGGCTTTCTCACTGAGCAGCTCCATCGATCCGTTGACTTCTTTATAGCCGACATACTCGCCTAACACCCGAATTTCTCCCGAATCAAGTGTTTCTAGGCGGTTGATGCAGCGAAGCATGGTGCTCTTACCGGAACCAGAAGGGCCTATAACGCATAAAACTTCACCACGTTTGATGTCTAGAGACATATCGTCCAGTACAACCAGTCGCTCAAAATTCTTGGTTGCAAACGATTTGGTGATTCGTTTGAGCTCAATGACAGTTTCAGACTTGATAACTTCAGACATGAGCGTCCTCTTCCGCAATGGCTGATGGGTTTTTAGATGTGTTGGAAGGAGATGGACTTATTTTTTTGCGTCTTTTTCCTTTTTCTCCATATCCACGGTTAAATACTCGCTCGACGCGGCTTTGTATCCACGTGAGAATGGAGACGAGTATGAGATACCAAATGGTCGCCACGGCGAGAAGTGGGATGACTTGATAGTTTTGCGAGTATACGATCTGTGCCGAGTAGAGAAGATCGCTAAGTGCAAGGACGCTCACCAGCGAAGTACTTTTGAGCATAGTAATGACTTGGTTTGCTGTGGGAGGCACGATCAGACGCATGGCCTGCGGGAAAATGATGCGTTGGATCACTTTGAGGGGTTTCATTCCAAGTGCGTGAGCAGCTTCGCTCTGTCCCTTGGCAACGGCAGCAATGCCTGATCGGATGATTTCCGCCATATAAGCACTCTCATGCAATGACAAGGCCAGGAATGCCGCCATGAAAGGACTGATGATCTCATTGGCGTTCAAAGTGATCAGAGGTGCTGAACCTGGAATTCCCAGTTCCAATTGGGGGAAGAGTGCTGCCAGGTTGAAGAAGAAGAGTAGCAGCACCAGCAGAGGTACTCCACGAAAAATCCAGGTATATACGGTAGCTATCCACTGCAGCGGGGGGCTCGATGAAAGCTTCATAAGCGCTATCACGGCGCCGAGAAGGGTGCCTGCAATCATGCATAAGAAGGTCAACAGTAAAGTGTTCGCAATACCAGTAAGAATGATGGTGCTGAACAGGTAAGCGCCGATGACCTGCCAGCCAAAGCGTTCATTACCAAAGATGGATAAGAGAATAACCAGCGCCAAAATAATGACAATGGCAGAAAGTATAATCTGTTTGATGTTTCTGGGAACCACTACTGCCGGGGCCGGGGCCGGGGCAGTGACAGGGTCTAATTGTGATGGCACTGGCTATTGTCACCTTCTCCTATTTTTTGATTTCAGCGTGGTCGATGGCAAGATTTTCGACACCATACATTTCCATTGTTTGCTTGTATACGCCAGAGTCGATCAGATTGTTCATGGCGGCGGCTAGCGCCTCAGTCAGCGGTGAATCTTTTTTGATTCCGATACCGAGGATAGAACCATCTGTGAGCGCATCTCCAACTTCAATTTTGTCGTTGAGGTTAGCGGCGTAGAGCAGAATGGGCGTATCGCCGGCCATTGCATCAACCCGACCACTGTCGAGGGCAGAGAGCGCCTTCTGCTGGTCCGGAAATCCTTGGACATCAATAGGTGCCTCGCCGGATTTCTCACATGCTTTGGATTTCACGGGCATGACTTCAGTGAACTGGAACGAACCAACTTCTAATCCGACGGACTTACCACAGAGTGTGTCAGCGGTAATGTCCTTGGGGTTGCCCTTGGGCTGGGCCAAGGAGCTGTTCGCGAAGTAGTACTGAACGAAGTCGAGGACTTTGATTCTGTCGTCAGTGATGGCCATATTGGAGGCAGTCGCATCATAGCGTCCTGCCTGTATGCCCGGAATGATCTGATCCATCGAGGCTGCTTTGACGGTGACCTTGAGGCCTAGTACTTCCCCGATTTGCGCCATGAGATCAGGGTTCAGGCCAACAACTTCACCCGTACTCTGATCTGGGTAGCCTAATGGCGCCATTCCCATAGTGGTGGCGACTTCAAGAGTGCCTTTACTCTTCACATCGGCAGGAAGAAGGTCGGCTGCTTCCTGATTGAATTCAGCAGTCGGCCGTGTTTGTGATTCCTCACCGGAATTCTTAGACAATGCTGCTTCAGGATCGCTACATCCAGTTAGAGCCAGCATCCCAATCGCAACGATACTTACAAGCATCTGAGAGCTTTTGCGAATGTTTTTCATCGTTTATCCTCCAAAGGGGATGTGTCGCATGTTACATGATACGGATCACAATACATGCTTGTACCTAAAAATGAAATGAGTCAGTAAAAATGACTTTCGGAACGTAGTTAAGGGGTCGAGGACTCGTGATCTCTTGACCGCAAGAAGCGTAGATTGACAATTATGAAAAACCAACCAAAGCCTGCATGTTACGTGTAGCATACCTATTAGGGACGACTACTAGGAGGTTCCATGACTGCGACAACTTCATCTTTGCAGCCACTAAATACCCAGCAGGTTACCTTAACCGACCGCACCCTGAAAGCGGTACGCGAGGGGATCCGTACAGGAACGCTGATACCAGGTGAGCTGTATTCCGTATATCGTTTGGCAGAGGATCTAGGGGTTTCTAGGAGTCCCGTCCGTGATGCGTTGCTGCGGCTTGCGGAAACGGGAATCGTTAATTTCGAGCGAAATAAGGGCTTTAGAGTGGTGTTGCCTGGGCCAAAGGAACTTGCGGAGATGATTTCAGTGCGTATCGCGCTGGAAGTTCCTGCCGCCCAACGGGCAGCCCTCAACATCGGAAACGACGTAGAGAACTCACTTCAGGCGGCCTATTTATCAATGGAAAGAGCCGCCCTAAATAATGATGAGCCTCTGTTCATGAATGAGGATCAACTCCTACATGGAGTGATTCTGAAGCTTGCGGACAATAGCTATGCTGAACGCGTGATTGAGACTCTTCGCGATGCGATGCGCCTGGTTGGGGCTTCGACTATTAAGGGGTCCAGAGATTTAGGCGCCGTTCTTGTGGAACATAAGCCGATCGTCGATGCCATCTGTGCAGGAAACGCACTAGAAGCAGGGCGGGCCATGAGTGCTCACTTGCGAACGACGGGGAGAGTGCTCCTTGCTGATGCGGTGAAACGCAACAATTCAAATCTTGACCCCGATGAGCTTTGGGAACGACTTATCAACTGATGGGATAGGAAGTAATCCAAGAACGCTCACCGGGTCGGCCCCAACCCAGTGAGAGTGATTTAGCGCGGCATGCTCTGCATTTGACCTAACTCTTGAATTACTTGAGTGGTGACTTGCGTTGCCATTCGTTGGAGAGCTTCTTCGGTCATGGCTGCCATATGAGGGGTCAGGATCAGGTTTGGAGCGCAAAAGAGACGTGAATTTGGATCTGGAGGCTCGGTTGCATAGACATCGATAGCAGCTCCGGCCAAATGACCCGACTCCAAAACCGAAATCAAAGCTTCCTGATCTACTAGTTCACCCCTAGCAGCATTAATCAGGATAGCGCCAGGTGGCATCATCTCTAGTTCGCGACGGCCAATCAGATGATGACTGTCTGGCCCGCCAGGCACATGCAGACTGACGATGTCTGAGCGAGATAACAACTCGTCTAAGTCATCCACCAATTCGAACGGTCGCTCCTTGGTCTTATCGAGGTAGGGATCATAAGCGGCGACATGCATTCCCAGATGATTGGCTAGTCGTGCAACGGCCGCTCCAATGGCCCCGGCTCCAATGAGTCCAAGTCTGGTTCCATTTGCTTCCCGGCCAGTAAGGCTGGCGCGATCGACTTGGCCAGGTAGTGACCCTGCATTGGAGGAGAAGGCGCCCTGTCTGAGCGAAGTGCTGACTTCAGGAATTCGCTTGAGCAGCATAAGCGCAACAGTAATGACATACTCCGCGACTGATGCGGTATTAGCCTGTGGCGTGGTGACGACTTTAATTCCGAGATTCTTCGCTGCTGTTAGGTCTATGTTGTCTGTACCCGCTCCGTGTCGGCCGATAACCTTTAGGTTGGGGGCCTTTTTCATCATTTCTTCGGTAAAGAGTGTGCTCCGGATGATGACAGCATCGGCTTTGCCGAGGATTTTTTCGTACTCATCATTTTCTGCCGACGGCATATGCTCAAGTTCGCAATGCTTCATGAGAAGTTCAATTCCCATGGGGTGGATCGACTCCATCAAAGCAACGAGCGGAAGTTTAGTTATAGACATTATTGATCTCTCAGTTTGTGGAGACGTGATGTGAGGTGCGTATTCTGGTGTGGTCAGAACTTGGGTGATGCTAAAGGGCTACGACTACATCCAGGGGAGGGTCAGGTCTTCTGGCTGTATTCCAAGTTGTTGGCAGACTCTAGCCAGTGATGATGCACGTTCCTGGGCGTAGATTTCAAAGGAATCTAATACTGGTGTCCCGATTCGATCGGACATCCAAGCAGCGTCCCGGGGAGCGTCGCCCTGTGCGTCGCGGACGTTGCCATCACCTGAGAGATTTGAGGCAAAGATGCCGGCAGCTGATTGGGGGAGGAAGTCTTCGTAGACAATTGGTTCAATACGAATGTGGCCCTCTGAGACCATATCGATCAACTGAGATGGCATGTCTGACGCAGGTCTCTCCGATACGAGCTCGAAAGTAAAGTACCCAAGGTCCTTTTGAAGGAATTCAGCTTCAGTTCGAGGGAACCGCTGTGCCCAGATTTCTTGAGCGACGTCGGCACGATCTCGTCTGCTTTGAGCCGATTCGGCATCTACCTCAGCCATACTTGAATCGTAAACGGCACGCCCGGTGGGAGTGAGAGCTATACCTCTAGCCTCAACTTCACCAAACCTGACTTGAAGCGCACCTTCGCATACTGAGCCGTCGGCTTCTTTGAACATACGAGGCTCCGAAAGCGCACGGAAAGAGGTTTGCCGAAGTAACACATCTGGCCCCTCACATTTTGGAGGGCCCTGGATGGAATCGATCATGCTGATTCCTCGAGCTTCCATTCGAGAATAGAGCTCGTCTATGTTGAGTACGCGGGGTGTCAGATGATTGATATGGGTTGTGGAGACACCACCAATATCCGCTGCGACGCTGGAAATACTTTCAAGTTCTTCGTACCATTTTCGATCGACTGGTTCAGAAGACAAGGCAAATGCGGAAGCCGCGAGAGTCAGGAAACGTTGGGCTTGCTCTTCAGGTAGACCTTTTCCAGCCACTGATAAATCGGCTAAGGCTAACAACTCATCGGAAAACAAGGTCCTTTGGGAAATGTACTCCTTAAGTCTCTGTTCCAGCTCCAACGTAAAGAATCTACGATCTTCGGGGACCAACATGGAGGTGAAGACTCTGAAGGGGTTCTCGGCGAGCTCGTGTCGGTCGATGGGGCGGAAAGCCGTTGAAACCACGGGAATGGGCTTTGGCTTCGCATCACGAAGATCATAGAAATTGACCGAGTACATTCCAACCGCGCCGAAAATCCTGGCCGCTTGAGATAGTTCCTCTGGACTTCCTACTCGAATGGCCCCATGTCGCTCGGCCGTCACTCGTTCCAGACTTCCAAACAACTCAGCTTGTTCCGGGTGCTGGCGTTGGTAATCCTGGTTTACTTCCTGCGCTACATCTACCAACATGTTGTATGCGGGGACCTCCTCACCGTAGAGTTCGGAGAGGACCCGGGAAAGTCGCTTACGCAGCTCTGTTTGTGTTACATGGCTCATGTGGTTTTAACGTCCTGTCTTCGATCTTAAGAGGTGGTCGTGGTGTATACCGTGGAAGAAGTGGTGTAGAACTCGCGGGCGGCCGCGCCTTGTTCATGGGGACCGAAACTCGACGACTTCGTGCCACCGAAAGGCACGTTAAGCTCGGTCAAGGCTGTGGAACGGTTGACGTGCAGCATGCCTGCGTCGACTTCGCGTAGGAATTTGTTGACTGACTGCGGTGACTCACTAATGATCCCTGCGCATAGTCCGTAATCTGTGTCATTAGCTGTCTCAATGGCTTCATCGATTCCGTCCACTTCAATAAGGCAGGCGACGGGGCCGAAGATTTCTTCCTGGTTGATCCTCATATCCGATCGACCACCTGTAAATAGCGTTGGCTGCATGAAGAACCCTGGGGTTGACGCATCAAAAGCGGCGCCTCCCGATAGAATTTCTGCTCCTTCATTCACCCCGATCTTTACGTACTCCAGTACGTTTGACAGTTGATTTTCACTGGCGAGCGGGCCGAGGTCGGCGGTCGAGTCCAGAGCATGACCGACGGTGAGCTCAGCAATCCGATTGACAAGGCGTGTCTTAACTTCTTCAATGATCCCCTTCGTCACGATGACCCTGCTTGTTGCAGTGCAACGTTGACCGGCAGAGTAGTAGGCACCATCGATAACGGCCTCCACCGCCGTTGGGATATCAGCATCGTCTAAAATGACTAGACTGTTTTTTCCTCCCATTTCGGTTTGGACTTTTTTATTGCCGATATTGATACAGTCTTGGATGATCTGTTTCCCTGTTTCACCCGATCCGGTGAAGCTCACGGCATCTATTGATTTCGACTTCGAAATGCGATCGCCAACGGCTCTTCCCGAGCCCATGACTAAGTTGAAAGCACCGTGAGGAAGATTGGTTTCGGAGATTATTTTTGCTAGGTTCCATGCCGATGCCGGAACTAGGGTAGCGGGCTTGAACACCACCGTGTTGCCGAAGGCGAGAGCTGGGGCAATTTTCCAAGCGGGGATGGCAAGAGGGAAGTTCCATGGGGTAATAATTCCCACGGTCCCAACGGGTTTCCTCACCGTATGAATCGATGTCCGTTCTCGTGAAGACAGGAACATCTCACCAGTAGCTTGCTGCAATTGGTGAGCATAGTAAAGGAAAGTTCGGCCCGCTCGCTCGGCTTCACCGACTCCTTCGGTGATTAGCTTTCCTTCTTCGCGGGCAATGCACTTCCCAAGCTCATTTTTTTGTTTTAATATTTCCTCACCGATATGGGTGAGTACTTCGCTCCTTTTTTGCGCTAGGGTCTGGCCCCATTCGTGCTTAACATTGCATGCAGCCTGAATTGCTCGATCTGTATCGCTACTTGTTGCTTGTGCGTAGTAACCAATAACGTCGGTCGTCTCCGAGGGATTAACGTTTGCTTGATATTCCCCAGGAACCCATTTGCCGTCGATGAAGTTGTCGTATTGCATTCAGTTTCTCCATATACGGTGGCTGTTTGTCATGAGATCGGTGGTGCTCAAGATGAGGCCTTGTGGAAGTCTTTTCCATTCAAGAAGTTTTCGATGTTTTCGACCACCCCTGTGGCCAAAGCAGAAAAAGCCTGGGGTGTGTTGTACCCCTGGTGTGGTGTCAGCACTACGTTCCCTAGCTGGAGAAGACGATCATTGCTCTCTGGGGGTTCCTGTCTGAACACGTCAAGGCCGGCCGACAGATGGCCTTTCTCTAATTTGTCCTCGAGCGCGAAGTCTTCAATAAGTTCCGCGCGTGCTGTGTTGAGCAATATTGCTCCGGGACGTAATCGGTCCAGCATGTCGGCGGTGATGATGCCGTGGGTCTGAGCATTCAAAGCTAAATGCAAACTGACTACATCGCATTGATCAAAAATTTCTAGCAAGGGCGTCAACTCGACATTCGCCTCGGCGTTAGTTACCGGCGATCTGTTCCAAATCAGGACGTTCATTCCTAGAGCGCGCAGAAGTTTGGCTACATGTGCTCCGATTCCACCGTAACCGATGATTCCAGCCGTTTTTCCGGCGATCTCCATCCCTGAAGGGAAAGGGCGCCAACGGCCGGTTCGCACATGCCTGTCACCTTCAGCTGTCCTCCGAGCCACCGAAAAAAGCAGCGCGATCACATGTTCGGCAACCGCCGAATTTCCATAGTCAGGTGTGACAGCGACCTCGATACCCTTTTTCTGAGCTAGAGGAAGATTGACGAAATTCGATGCACCCTGTCCTACATAGGCCACAAGACGCAGATGAGGTGCTTTGACCAGAACTTCATCAGGCAAGGTTCCTCCCAGGATGATCGCCTGAGCTGCGCCAACGACAGAAACGAAATCTGCTACCGACTCGGGAGCACCTTCATGGACTCTTAAAGTACCTATGGAACGTAAACGTTCAAAGAGCCCGAGTTTTTGAAACAACGATGAGCTCGACTCATTCGCATCCACATACACAATATGTGGGTTTTCATACCTCAGGCTCATTTATCTAATCTCAATTCATCAGGGCGCTTACACATGTTATGGATGATGAGAGATACGAAGAATTCTCGTATTTGCAACAGCAGGGCCTTGACCCTTTTGAAGCACATCGCATGTGGCATGTTACTGACATTAGTCAGCAGGTCCACAGCTGTCAATGGGTCGGCGCACGGAAAATGCAAGCTATCATTTTATTCGCTAACGCATTTGCTTGCTACGGCGGGTCAGGGGTCCTCGGAGGGAAGCGGCAAAATGAAGACTGCCCCCGGTTAACACGCTATGCAAACAGCTTATGGAGCAACACTATTTACATTATCCATTGATTAATTCTTAGGCCGATAATTTTGATTATGTCAAGTCAATAAAAGGACTATTCGCGTAATGTGCAGGTAATTGTCCTGTATCAGTTGTCGCGTCTCATTACAGGTGAGGCAATCTCACTACACCTGAGGCATTAGGGCATTCCGTCTCACTACAGTTGAGGCATTGCCACGATTTGTCTCACTTCAACCGAGGCATCGGGGCGTTTGTTTGGCTACGCTGGGGACATGGGACGCGCGATGTCGGCGTCCGACGTTCAGGCCGGGGGCGAGATTGATGCAGGCTCCCTGACATTCAGGGAGCAATATTCCGCTGCCTCGACCAGCGACGTTCTTTCCCGCTGTTGGATGACCGCCTTCGAGGACACCCAGCCAATCCGCCGGGTCGCGGCCTATAAGGGTCAGCGTAATTTCGCGGGCTTGTGGTGGTGCACGACAAACCAGCGGCATGTTGAATTCGAATCATGGCTGGAACGGGAACACCTGATACGCCTAGATTTTGATACGAGTGTCACGGGTATTTCTTCGCAGCCGTTCAAGATCGCGCTTTCGGGTCTGCTCCCCCGGGCTTCGCACGTGCCCGACTATTTTGTTCGTCGAGTCGGCGGCACGGGTGTCGTTATTGATGTCCGTCCCGATGCGCGGGTTAAACCCGAAGACAAGGCCGTCTTTGAGGCCACGGCCGAATTGTGCGCATCGGTGGGTTGGGAATATCAGCGCTTTGGCGATCTGCCTGTTCTGGGCAGGGCCAACCGCTATTGGATCTCCAGGTACCGGAACCCGCGATGTCGGCGAGAAGAAACGGCGAACGACGCACTGGTCTACCTGAGGGTCCATGACACCGCCACGCTCCGGGAAACCGCAAGGGCACTGGGCGATCCGGTGCTGGTGCTGCTGACGATCTACCATCTGCTCTGGACCCAGGAAATTCGCGCCGATTTCGACGGTCAGCGACTGCACCTGGACAGCCGCGTTTGGAAGGCCGAGACAACGTGAAGCCGACGTCCAAGACATTGCGAATCAGCCAGGAAATCGAGTTGCATGGCACCAGGTACCAGGTGAATGCAAGGTTGATTCCGTGCCCATGCTGGGTTATTTTGAGATCGGTCCAGTCGAATCGGCGGTATCCGTGCGCTTTTGCCAAGTGCAGTCCAGACACTGCCTCATACGAGGGATACGGAGTTGCCAACTCTGGTGAGACGAGACGGGCAAGATCCGTCTCAATAAACATGGCAAAACCCCACGTCAGCGTTGCCAAGAATACTGAGACCGGACACGATGTCCTGTCTCTCTAAGAAAGACAGCGGCATCAAATCCGGGACGGTTCAAGTAGAGGCCAACAACGCACGAGAGGTTGGTGAACCGATATCGGTTCACCAACCTCATGCGCATTGATCGCCGGAAATCCCGCCGGTGCCGGCTACGGCGAGACCGACTGCCGCCCAAGGGCAAAGCGGGCATAGGCCTCCAGCAACTCCGGGTCATCCACCGATCCGAGATCCGCGACAGTTTCCAGTTGCGCTCCTTGCAGAAGCCGCTTGATGGGAACTGACTACCCAAAGGCGTCTGCACCGCCAACTTATGTACGCAAGTGAATCGTTGACCGAAACGCCACATGGACTACGCTCTCCCAGCATCGGAAACTCAAGAATGATCTTCCCACGGACCGAACTTGTCTGCTGGGTTCAGGGCGTTCTGGGACGCAGCTTCTGGACCGCTCGTACCCGACTGACACCGACGCACCAGTCGGCCAAGTCTTGGTCGATGAAGGCAACCTAGACCATTTCTGCGTCCTTGAGACTTTGTATGGCAATGGACGCAGTGCGACGGATGTGGAGCGCATGAAGATCTGCGGCTTGCTTACCGTTTCCTGCTTGTACCGATTCAACGACGCCTCGCAGTTCTGCCACAGCTTCGCTATGCCCCTCGCGCGACATGGCCTTCGCCCTGACCACTCGGAGCCTCGCTTGAATAGTTTCTGTCAATTGTTGAAGTACCGAGCTACCTGCGCCTTCAATTAGGACCTCATAAAAAACATCCTTGGCGGCAAGGAGCCCAGAAGCCTGATCTTGATCTGCGGCCTCGGCAAAGGCCTCGACCGCCGCATTTAGACGGATCATTTGGGATTTTGTAGCCTTCTCGACGAAGCGCTCGATCAGCAGGGATTCCGAGGCGGCTCTAGCTTCGTAGAGATCGTGCGCCTCATCCAGGGACGGTTGGGTGACGATAGCCCCCTTCTGCGGCACCACCGTAACCAGCCCCTCGGACGTAAGCTCTCTAAGCGCCTCGCGGACAGTGGTCCTTGAGACTTGGAGTTGTTCTATAAGCTCTCGTTCCACCAAACGCTGACCCGGTTTGAGCCGGAAATCGAGGATCGCTTCGCGGAGGGCAGCAATGACTTGCTCCCGCAACGGAGCCGCGGTTCGGCCGATGGGGCTGGAAGTCCATACATCGGGCATGGAAGTGCTTGAAGTGGTCATGAGTCCTCATCGATTACTTAAAATGTTCCCTGTCATACAATCTAGCACTATAGTGAATGTGCCTCACCGCATCCCGCATGTATCCCTCTTGGGAAGCCAATGAAGCGATACCGCCTAAAGATGGCGGGTACCCCGCCCACCGACTACGGAAAAATTGGCATCGTTGCACCTCTCCAACGAAAATTCCGCGATCATAAGTTCTGGCTACGCTTGTCGTCTGCCTGGGGGCGAAAAACGCGGTCAAGGGCCTGCTTGTCGCACGGTCCTCGGTGACTGATGAGCTAAATGCCCCGCCGGGGACATCCCGGCAGGGAATTGCTCTCCGTGGTTTGTCGCCCACCGAGGTGACCGCTTCATCGTTAGAGAAGTGAGCGGGTCCGCGTGGTTCCTTGGGAGCAATGTTTGACAGCAACCGGTCGGAAATCGCTTGCTGCGATTTCCGACCTGAGGCCTCCATCTGTCAGTCGGCGTACTTGGCGAAGCTCGCCTTAATCAGTTGGTTCCGCTCTTCCACCATCGGCCACCATTCCGGGTGCGTTAGTGCATAGGCATCATCGTTGCGGATAGCCCGGGTAACGATTTTGCCCACTTCTAGAGGTTCCAGCCAACGCAACTTTGCTGCTTCACCCATGCCAATATCAGTATCAAAAAGCCCACCCTTTTCACTATCTGGGCGGTTTCTCAGGCTTTCCTTGATGTTGGTGCGTACCGTTCCCGGAGCCAGCAGCGTAGCCGAGACCTTTGATCCTTCTTCCTTAAGTTCCGCGCGCAAGACTTCCGTAAGTGCCGCCACACCGAACTTTGTCACTGCATATGCCCCGAGACCAGGAAGCGGAGAGAAGGACGCCATCGATGCAGTATTCACGATATGCCCGCCGGTCTCGTTGCCTTGCAGGATCGGTAGAAATGCATGAACCCCGTGGATGACCCCGTTCAGGTTGACATCGATCATCCATCGCCAGTCCGCCAAGGACAAGTCCGCAATTCTTGCCATGGGGCCCACCCCGGCGTTGTTGACCACGATATGCACGGCACCAAACTCAGCAAGTGCAGCATCCGCGAGCGCTGCCACACTTTCTGGACGTGACACGTCAACGACTACTGGAAAGGCACCAATTTCCTGGGCTGATGCGGTGAGCGCAGCTTCCTGTATATCGGCCAGAACCACATGGGCACCTTCGGCTATGAGCTGGCGTGCGATACCTAATCCGATTCCCGATGCCCCGCCGGTGACGACTGCTGTACGACCTTCGATCGCGCTCATGACTGACGTTCCTGACGCATACGTGCGGGCCAAATACCATGCCGCCCCGGTGAGAGAATGCCTTTCGGATCAACGGCATCCTTGATGGTTTCGCAGAATTTTCGGTAGGCATGGTCGTTGAAGGAGTACTGCTCAGCCGCAATGTCCATGAAGTCAATGTGTGCCCGGTACTCGCCGTAACCCAATTTACCCGCCTCCTCTACCAGCATTTTGGCGGCGGCCACCGAAGCTTCCGTTTGTTCTTGGTCGGTGGTGTCGAAACTTAGGCTGCTAACAACAATGCAACTTCGCTCATTAAAGGGGTAGATAGCGCAGACAAAATTGGTGCCAACCCGTTCAACGACCAGGTTCTTTATGAGCTCAACGACGTCCCGAACTTCCGAACCCACCATCGGCACCACAGGGGAAAATCCGATGTGGCCGATATGTTCGGGAATAGTTTTGAGCATGTCCAGGTTGGGGATGCCCGCCTGGACCTTGTCCCCGAATTCCACAATTTCATTCCATTCGTGGCGCAGGAACGTGCGATGGTGGTCCACACGGCCTCCGTCGATCTCTTTCCAAGCCTCGGTGACCCGCTTGACGTGGTGTTCCACCACGGTTTCATCCCCATAGAGTGCCAGCCTCATACCCCAGCGACCCACCCCTGAAGCATCCGCCAACGATTGCAGTGCGTCCTCAGAAAATACGCCGTCGGCTCCGGCGAACTGACCCAAAAGATCGGGAAAATGACCCGAAAGGGTCAACGTATTCTGAATGGTAGGCATACCGCGAATGACCCCATCCAGGCGCAACTCGCGCACGATGTCGATGGCGCGCTCCAATTGGCTATCTTGAGGGATGGTGAGAAACATCGGGGCATAAGCCCTCGGCCGTCGCATCAACCAGTAACCCATCTGCGTCACAATCCCGTAATTGGACTGCATGAACAGCGGATCCAGGGTCGGCCCGAGGCCTCTCTTGTAAAGGTGCCAGGATTTGTTCCCGGGGATTGCACCCATGCCCGTGCGCAGCAGCTCACCGTTGGCCAGAACGACCTCCATGCCAGTGGGTGCCATAAAATCGCTCCCATAGGGCAAATATGTAAGGCCGTTGTCCAAAGAATTTCCCACGACACTGCCCCAGCCAATGTCCGGCACCGAGATCATGAGATCGTCATTGCCAGATTCTTTCAGCGCCTCTTGCAGGTCAATCCATCGCACTCCGGGCTCGACCACGGCGTAGGCCAGCTCAGCGTTAATCTCCAGAACCTTGTTCATCCGTCGAAAGCTGATGAGCACGGATCCTTTGACCCTCCCCGACGGGCCACCGTAGCCATTGTTGCGGCCTTGCGAAGACGTCCACAGGGGAATTTCGAAGTCATTGGCGACAGCGACGATTGCTTGCACCTGTTCGGTGGACGTTGGAAACAGAACTGCGGAGGAATCGTAGGTTCTGTCCTCCTGGAACCAATACGGGTCGCGGTAGCTGTTGCGTTCTTCGTCGGTTAGCAGTACGCCTTCTGTGCCGACGATATCGCGAAAGCGATCGACGGCCAGCTCGGGCAGGCTAAAAGCAGTGATTGTCTTCAATGACTCGGTCTCCTCTTGCAAGCGTGCGGCGTGAGCATTTTCTTCTCATTGCCACATGTGGGTCTTACTCGTCATCCATTGGTTCAAACCTCATTTGCCGTCCCCGGGATATCCCCGGGGCAGCAAGCCAATACCGCCGCGCAAAGTCACCGGACATTGGATTCAGGGACGTTGCGGATGCTGGCGGCAAAAGTCCAACTTCCCTGCCGCTGAAAGGCGAGCCTCCATCCGGATCGGCGGCCCTGCAGCGCTCCCGCATGTGTCGCATGGCTCCGTCGCCTTCAGCGACGCCGCAGTGGAACCAGGTCCGAATTCGCCACCGTCCGCCCCATTTCCGCTACGAATAGCCCATGAAGACTGCGTTGCGCAGCGGCAATTCCACAGTTCGTTCAGCGAGTGGAACTCGCGAATGCTGGGGACCAAACGCGGGGGTCGTCACCTGTCGCCTCGATGCTCTCTGGACCCACACCGCCAGCTAGTCCAGCTGGCGTCCCCCGTCTGGGAATACCTTCCTTGTTGTGCGGTGTGACTCGACAGCATTTTCGTACAACACGCGACGTAGTGAGACTCAAACGCTGAGTGCGCAAGGCCTGATACCGGATCCAGTTATCATGAGAATCGTTGGGCCGCTCCCGCCAAACCGCCCCAGCGTATCTGGGCAGCAGATGGGCAGCAGCTAAGGACTAAGTGTTTCGCTGCTACGTGTTGCACGACTTTTCGCCGGCGATCACGTTCCCTGCCCGCACTTATGCGGAAGGCCAGCTGGCGGAAGCAGCTATCAGCACCTCGCGCATGGATACGGCTGGCCTTCCGGTCAGCTCCTCCACTGCGTTGCTCTGGCCCGCCATGTAGCCCTCCCGGATCGCTTGCCCGAAGCTCACCATGTCTTCGCTGCACCATGGAATCGGTGAATCTTTCATATGATCCGATGCTTTACGGGGAACACCAATGGCATCCCACTGCTCGTATCGCTCATCGTCAGAAACAACGTTGTAGGCCACGGGGCGCCCGGAAATCTCGGATACCATCGCCGCAACATCCCGATACGACAGCAGCTCAGGACCGGTAACTTCGTACGCAGTGTTATCCCTGCCTGCCCCTTGAAGGATCGCGGCGGCCGATGCGACACAGTCGGCACGGGACACCATCGCGATGCGGCCATCTGCCTCGTTTGCGTACCACTCGCCGGTGGCCACTGCCACTGGAGCCACGTGGTCGGCAAGCGCTTCGGCATACTGCGCATCCCTCAGCACATTCCACGCGATCCCCGAATTACGCAGGTCTGCCTCAGTTGCCCGGTGATCCAGGGTGACAATGGCCGGATTGGCCTCACGCTCGGCACCAACAATGGAGGTGTAGACAACCTTGCGGACACCTGCTGCCTTCGCGGCATTTATGGCGTTGAGATGCTGCCCCACGCGCGAACCCACTCGTGCGGTGGAGATCAGCAGCATGCAATCGCCACCGGAAAATGCTTCCGGCAATGTCTCGGGGGTGTCGTAATCCGCGAAGCGAACGTCCGCACCCTTTTCGGCGTATTCGCTCAGTTTTTCCGGCGTGCGTGAGGTCAAGATCAGCTCACTTGCTGGCACGACTTCCAAGAGCTTCTCAACTGTGGCTCGGCCAAAGCCTCCGCTTGCACCAGTTACGATAATCATCGAAATTTTACTCCTCGGTGGGCTAATTTCCACGTGGCGACATTGCCATGAAACATCGTCAGACGATCCTACATGTGGACTTTATTAATCATTATGCTTCTGAGCAGAATGTCAAGAGGTGAAAATACGCGCACTCCTTTGTGAAACTCGGTATTTTCCTTGTGCACTAGACGTGACGTGAAACACGGTCTATCTTTGTATGACAACCATACGGTCATATTAAATTTAATGAACTCGATGAGGAGCTCCTATGTCGGTGGCGAAACGTTCCACCCTGCCGCGCACAGAGTCGCGGACTGAATCCTTGCTCCAAACGCACTCGCTTTCCAAGCACTTTGGGCCCACTGTGGCCCTGCGGAATGCCTCCCTCACCCTTCTCCCAGGCGAAATTCACGGATTGGTGGGCGAGAACGGCTCCGGAAAAAGCACCCTGGTAAAGATCCTGAGCGGCGTGCACCACCCGGACAACGGATCCATCCAGGTGCGTGGCACCAAAACTGTTTTTGGCACGCCCCGTGTCGCCCAGAGCCAGGGAGTAGCCACGGTCTTCCAAGAGGTCTTGGCCATCGAGTCGCAGTCGGTGCTGGAGAATCTCTGGCTCGGGACTGACTCGTTATTCCGGCCGGGCCAGCCTGAACGGGTCCGCAGGGAACTGGCCGCTGCTTGCCTGGCAGAACTGCTGGACAAACCTCCAGCCCTGGACGCCCGGATGGAAAATCTGGAACTCAGTGACCGCCAAGCATGCGCCATCGCACGGGCACTGCTTCGCAAACCCGAAGTCTTGATCTTGGATGAGGCCACTTCGGCTTTGGACTTCGATACCAGGACCCGGCTGTTCAGCATTGTCACGCGATTGAGCAGTGCGGGTATGGGCGTCATTCTTATAACCCACCGCATGGATGAAATTGATGAAATCGGGCATCGCATTACCATCATGCGTTCGGGCGAGACAGTGGCAACATTGAACCGCGACGAGTGGGACCACGCCGAGATTATCCGTCTCATGACTGGTGCCGATCATCTGGTACAGCCCGATGCACGTGCCAAAAAATCCAGGGACGCAGTGCCGCTGCCAGCCGTTCTGGAGTTGCAGGAAGTCGTTCTGGCACCAGGCAAAGCATCCATCAGCACCGTCTTTCGCCGTGGCGAGATCGTGGGTCTCGCCGGCTTGGAGGGCCACGGCCAAGATCGGTTCCTGAAGGTACTTTACGGTGAACAAACCGGTGGAACCGTAGCCCGGGTGAACGACGGACAGCGGAGCACGGTTACCAGCCCGTCCGCGGCACAGAAGCTTGGCATTGCCTACGTCCCCCGGGAGCGAAGAGCCGAATCCATTTTTCCGTGGATGTCCATCTTGGAGAATTTTTCGATCGGAACACCCCACCGCGATGCGACGGCGGGATGGCTGATCGGTGCGAAGAGCGAATCCCGCTTCGCACCGTTCATCAAGCGTCTCAACATCCGGCTTGGTCGCTCCTCGGACTCCATTACAACGCTGAGCGGCGGCAATCAGCAGAAGGTGATCATCGCCAGATGGCTTGCTTCCGATCCATCTATCCTGCTGCTCAACGATCCGACGCGCGGCATTGACGTCAATGCCAAGCGAGACCTGTACGCCTTGCTGAGCGAATTAGCCGATCAGGGCATGACCGTGGTGATGCTGTCCACGGAGGTCGATGAACACGTGGAACTGATGGACCGGGTGCTTGTATTCCGGGAAAACGAGCTCGTTGAAGAAATCAGCGTCCATGACCTATCCCCGGAAAGGCTCGTTGCGGCCTTCTTCGGTGAGAAAGCAGAGGCATAAAGTGACAACTGGTACATACTCCGCGACGGACAAACGTGCACTGCCGGCACAGCGTCGGGGCTTCAGGTCCTTGTTTCGTACCCATAGCTACGCATTTGCAATGCTGTTGGCGTTGTTGTTTCTGGCGGTCAATCTGGCCATACAACCCAACTTCGGTTGGACCGACCAGCTGGCTTCGTTTGCGCCGTTGGCCATTGCGGCCGTGGCCAGCGTCCCCTCAATAGTCAGCGGACGTGGTGGGCTAGATATGTCCATCAGCCCCGTCATGACGCTATCCAGCATTCTTTTTGGAGTGTGGCTGATGCCGCTCGGGCTCGGTGGGGTGGTGGCAGTTCCCATCCTGATGCTCGTTGGTGCTGCGGTGGGGGCACTAAATGGTGTGTTGATCGTCGTGCTGCGACTACAGCCCATTGTTGTGACGCTATCGATGTTCTTCATCATCACCGGTGTAAATCTCAAACTTGCACCCCTCCCGGTCAGCATCAGCGGCACGTGGCTGGAAAACTTGGGCGGATCGTGGGGACTGATCCCTGGCGGAATCGTCAGCATTCTGATCCCGGTAGTTATCTGGGTCGCGCTGATCCGTACGTCATACGGGCGGATACTGTACGCCGTCGGCGGCAACGACACCACGGCCTTCTCCGCCGGGGTAAATGTCAATCCCATCCGCATCAGCGCCTATGCCCTGGGCGGTTCCTTCGCGGCGATGGGCGGCCTGGCCTTGACGGGGCTGGTGAGCTCGGCGGTGGCCAGCACCAGCACCTCCTACACGCTGATCGCCATCGCCGCCGTTGCCCTGGGCGGGACATCGCTGGCCGGCGGAAGGGGCGGCATTTTGGGGGCCCTGATCGGCGCCGCAGCCATCTACATGCTTCAGAGCCTCTTGGCGGTACTCCAAGTCTCACAAATCTGGCTGCAGGTCATCTACGGATTATTGCTTCTGGTTGCCGTGGTGTTCAGCGCAGTGCTCGCGATTTCTCCCAAGGACAAGAAATGACAACTACAGCTTTGCCCACCGAGGGCACCCCTACCGTGACCGCACCCGGATCCCGCGGAACACGTGAACGGCTCGTTAGTCTTCAGCGCCGAATTCCGGTGGTCCAGCTCATTTTGTTGATCGCGGTCTTCTGCTACGGCGTGGTGGCGCTGCCGGGATTCGGCAATGCCACCAGCATCAAGTCCATTCTGGTCCTAAGTGCGTTGGTGGGCATTGCCGCCCTGGGCCAGACAATGGTCGTTCTTATCGGAGGAATCGATCTCTCCGTGGCCGGTTTTATTGTTGCCGGTGCCATCATGGTGACCCAGCTGACATCGGTCAACAAGCTGCCGTTTGTCGTGGCGCTGCTGATAGCTTTTGCCGGCGCCGCATTGCTGGGCGGGATCGTAGGGTACTTGTGCCACCGTTTCTCGGTGCACCCCATCATTGTTACTTTCGCGATGGGGTCCATCGCTTTGGGCCTTGCGCAGCTCCAGTCCGGCGGTACATTTGGCGGTGGAGCGCCGGCCTGGTTGTCGCAAATGACCTCGCCCATTACCCTGACGCTGGGGCTTCCCATCCCGCCGCTCGTTGCAGTCTGGATTGTCGTGATAGTCCTGACTGCACTTTTCTTGCACAAGACCGTGGCCGGGCGCCAGATGATGGCCACCGGGGCCAGCCCGAGGGCTGCGAAGCTGGTTCACATCAATACCCGCCGGGTTTGGATCCTCGTTTACGCCTTCAGTGCGATCGCCTCCGTCTTCGCTGGAGTGTTCTTGGCCGGATTCGCGGGAAACGTCGATTCGACCCTCGGCAACCCCTACCTTTTCCAGAGCATCGCAGCGGTCATCATCGGCGGAACCATTTTCGGCGGGCCGGGCGACTATACCCGAACAGTGGTGGGAGTCCTCCTCTTGACTGTCCTCACCACGGTGCTTGTGGGCCAGGGATTCACCGGCGCAGATCAGCAGATCCTTTACGGTCTCGTCATTCTCGCAGCCATGGCCGTGTATGGCCGCGAACGCCGGCTGCGCGACCAAATCTAAAGCCACTTCTCTGCCCGGCAACGATGCCGGGTTAACCACTCCATAGAAAGGGAACCTATGTCTCCCGTTTTCAACACCTCCATCAGCAACACCGGCTCCAAGCGAATCGTGAACCGCGGGGCGCTGGCACTGTCCATCCCATTGATGCTGATGCTCGCCTCCTGCAGCACGCCGGTGGCCACCCCGGCGGCGTCGAGCTCCGCCGTATCCCAAGCAGACCTCGGTGAGTGCGGCGTGGTCCCCGACATTGCGGTGCAGGATCCCGACGGCGCCGTGGCAGCCTTGCCCGCGGATATCCAGTCCGCCTACAACGGCTACCCGGAACCGGTGCTCGCCAGTGCCTGGAAGAGCCTGCCAAAGTCCGACGGCCCGGTCAAGGTGGGGCTGTCCTATCTCCCACCAGCCAACCCCTTCGGTGCTGCGGTGGTTGCGCAGCTGGATAAGAGCTTTGCCGAAGCCAAGGCCGCGGGGCTGGTGGAAGGTGAACTGATCAAGCGGATTCTTCCCGATCCGGCCACCATGACCCCCGCAGAGCAGATCCGCGGCTATCAAGAGCTGGTCCGCGAGGGCGTGGATGTCATCCTGACCTCCCCGCTGTCCGGCGATGCCATGCTGGACGTCGTTAACCAGGCCGGCGAACAGGGGATCGTGACGGTTTCCCTTTCCGCCACCATCAAGTCCAAGTACGCCATCAATGTGGCTGACAACTCGTACCTCAACGTCGCAGAACCTACCGCCGAGGTGATGAAGCAGCTTGGCGGCAAGGGGAACGTGGTGATCGTGCGTGGCGTTCCGGGCATTCCAACCGACCAGTACGGCTACGACGCGGCCCAGGCCGTCATGGAAAATTGCCCGGACATCAAGGTAGTGGGTGAAGTGGTGGGCAACTTCGTCCCGGCAGCCACCAAGTCCGCCATGCTGCAGTTCTTAGCCAGCCACCCCCAGCAGATCGACGCCGTAGTGCAGGTCGGCACCATGGGTTCCGGCGTATTCTCGGCCTTTGAGCAGAGTGGCCGTCCCCTGCCCAAGGTCGTGGACGCCGGCGCGTCCGCAGCCTCCTTGGCCTACTGGGAGAAAGCCAAGGCGGAAAGCGGTTACGACACCGCAGGTACCGGCGGCAACGGAACGCAGCAGGCCGCAGTGGTCTTTGACGTGGCCATGAAGACTTTGGCCGGCGACGGACCCACGGTCAGCACGATGACGCGGGAGCCCTCCCTCATCAACAGCTCCACCCTCGGGGACTATGCGGTAGAAGGCGCAGACACGTCCTCCCCGTTGGAAGTTCTCGACGGCGAACCCTGGATGCCCCAGGAATACCGGGACAAGTTCTTCACCAAGTAAGTCCTAACCGGCAGGGTGGTGGGATCCGTGAGTTGACGGATCCCACCACCCTGATGTTTTTCGGCAAAAGACCATCACAAATACACCCGCAGATTTCATGGCGGTGGAAGGAATTCGCATGCGACTGGAAAACAAGATCGCGCTGGTTACGGGAGCCGCATCAGGGATTGGCCTGGCCACGGTCCGGCGATTCGTGGCAGAAGGTGCTCACGTCGTGGCAGTGGACCTGGACCACGACCGAACGGTCTCGGCCTTAAGCGGATTGCCCAACGTTTCCGTTGCCGCTGCCGACGTCAGCAAGAGCCAGCAGGTCGACAAGGCCTTTGATCTTGCCCAGGAGAGGCATGGAAAGCTCGACATCTTGGTTAACGCCGCCGGGATCTCGGCTGCGCCGCTCGACATCGAGGACATCACTGATGAGGGCTTCGCCCACGTGGTGGAGGTCAATCTATATGGCAGCTTTTATGCGGTCCGTGCCGCTACCAAACTCATGCGTCGCAACGGTGAAAGCGGGGGCTCGATCGTGAACATTTCCAGCGTGGGTGCGCTGGCGAATTTTCCGCTTCCGGCGTCCTACCCGGCATCCAAGGCCGGGGTGCTGGGATTGACGCGGGCCACTGCAGCGCTCCTGGCTCCCAACAACATCAGGGTCAATGCTGTTGCCCCGGGCGCCACCGACACGCCAATGCTGCCCTCGGAACCTGCATTCCGGGATGCCGTGGTCGGCCTGGGGGTCTTGGGGCGGGCTGCATCCGCGGACGAGATGGCCAACACGATCCTCTTCCTGGCCAGCGACGAGGCCGCTTTTTTCACGGGACAGACGATCTCGCCCAACGGAGGCTACGTCATGTAGGGAGCGGCCGGTCCGACGCACGGTGTGCCCTACGGATCCAACCGTTGATGCCCCGGGATGCCGCGGCACCCTTCTGCGGCATGGTCACGAGGCATCGGCGCTCCTCCACGGTGCGGCCGAAGATTTCGCGGACAGTCCTTGCCATCCGAACAGGTGGGGACTGTCCGCCTTGTCGGTTTCGACGCGGGTCGCTCAGCCGCAAGCAGTGCAGTCGCGCGGGACCCGATGGCCTCGGCCGAGGATCGCAGACGCCCATTCGATCAAGGGAGCCGGCACCCTGCGCCAGGAATCGCGCGGCGCTGAAGCGGCAATAGGGTTAACGGGCGCAAGCGCGACTTCGTGGTCAACGCCCCTGGCCCACGCGTGCCCGTCACCGCGGCCAGCGAGGAGGATCACGACACCGGCCAGCTGGTCCAGTCCGGGACGCGGCTGGCCGTGTCGTCGATCGTGCTTATCTGGGCCGATGGCTCTTTATCGCCCCGGAAATCGTTAAACGGCCCACTGGCCATTACGTCCTTAAGTTGTTGCCCGGACAACGGTGGCGGAGCACACGCTGTCCGGGCTGGTGCATTGCCGCCGTCCGGACCGGGACTGCGAGCGGCTGCCGGCACGTGCCTTGACGATGGCCAAGTGGGCCGCGGTCGCAAAAGCCGCGAAATGGCCACTTTTCCCATCTCGTTCGTGGGCAGGTGAGGCAAATGCCGGGTGCTGCGGGTCAAGCTTCGGAATACGCCACCGAATCACTGGACATGCGTGACGAATTGCCTGTCACCGTGGCCAAGGCGTCTTGGAGGTGGGTCATCACGTAGAAACGGTTTTCCTTGACCGCACTAACGACCATGTCCGCAACATCCAGCGGATCCATTCCTTCTTTTTCAAGGTACTGGCCCACGAAGGACTGCACTTCTTCCCGCATGGTGCTGGCGGCGGGGGCGGCCACGTCTGCCGGCCGATTTCGTTCGCTTGTGGACATGTTGGTCCGAACCGGTCCCGGAATCAGCACGGAAATCCCGATCTGGGGGTTAGTTGCTTCCATTTCGGCACGCAAATTCATGGACAGGCCCAATACCGCCGATTTCGCCGCCACATAGGGGGCGGCACTTAATGGCATTCCTGTCAGCGCGGCGACGGAGGACGTGTTGACGATGTACCCCTCCCCCTGTTCCAGGAGTATGGGCAGAAATACTTGGCACCCGTGGATAACGCCCCACAAGTCCACCCCCAGGACCCATTCCCAGGTGGACTCCGGGATATCCGCAAATGGACCTCCCGAGTCCACGCCGGCGTTGTTGCAGACTAGGTGGACACCGCTGAACGCTTCCAGTGCCCGGTCGCGCAGGTTCTCAATGTCTCTCCGCTTTGAAACATCGGTCGGGACGCTGATGGCCCGGGCACCGATGGCCGCAATCTCACCTTGGACCGCCTGAAGGGCTGCGAGATCAACGTCGGCAAGGACTATGTTCATGCCTTCGGCCGCGAACTTCAGGGCCATGGCCCGTCCGATTCCGCTTCCAGCACCGGTCACGACGGCGGTCTTCTGTGCAAGGGATTTCATCGGGTGGCATCCAATCCGCTGATCCAGTCGATGACCAGCTTCGCGGTGTCCGAGGAGTTCTTTTCGAAAATAAGCCCATGTCCGTTCCCCTCGATGTCCTGGTCCGGAAGATGCAGCAGTTCCGCCTCGGCTCCGACTGCCCGGAGGAACTCGACGGTCCCTGGTCCCGCCCCCGCGTTCGGCGACGCTCCGCCCGTGACGATCTGTATCGGCGTTCCAGTCAAACCCGGCACTTTGAACCGGGAAGGATCGCTTTGGAAATCTGCGGCCGATGAAAGCGCCGGCTCCGTGGACAAGGGTGCAAAGCTCAGCCCATAGGACATTGGTCCCACCCCGGGGAACGTGGCGAAGGGAGGCCCCATCGGCTCAACCGAGACGATGCCACGGACCAGTTCGGGACGCTTGTTCGCTGCCAGCCAGCCGCCCGGTGCGCCGGCCGAGTGGCTGACGATGACGGCCGGGCCCGTGCGATCCAGCAGCCGGGCCAGCCGGTCGCCGTCGAGCTCCTGCGATCCTGACAGATCGGCCATGAAGAACCCCATGGAGGAAAACATCTGCACCATTTCAAGGTCTTCGATTTCCCGACCCCAGGGCCACTGCGTGTGCGCCTCGGCCGCGGAGCCGGTCGGTGCGAATAGCTGTTGGGCCGCTTCGAAGGGGAAGGGAGGCGCAACGGGGCCCAGCACATCGGGGTGGTGAGGGGAGCGTCCGTGCCCCGGCCGGTCCACGACATAAACCGCGAACCCGGCCTTGACGAACTCGTGGGCCCAACCGGGCCGCCCGTCGGGGGTGCTCAGCCAGTCCGTCCCCTGCCCTCCGCCGCCATGAACCAGGATCAGCGGGTAGGGTCGGGTGACTTCTTCCGGACTCTCCCACTCAACAAAGAGCGGGCCACGGGGTGCGGTGCCGAAGGGCGTAGTGACATTCTCACCGGCAATCCAAAAGATGCCTCTTCTACTGGTCGTGGCAGCCGTTAAGCCGGACTGGTGCGGGGGAACATGTGGGGATTTCATGGGCGGCCTATTCTCGGATCAGTGCTCGTTGGTGGGGGTGAGACCCAGGGTGAACTGCGTCAGCGTCCGATAGGACGGGTCTCGCAGGAGTGGATTCCGGTGCCCGCTGGCCTGGGCGAGATCCCGGAAAAGCCTTTCGAAGCGTTCCCCGTTGCGGGCAGCACTGGACCCCACATGGCGGAACAGGTCCCTCTCGACGGTCTCCCAAACTTGGAGGATCAGCTCTCGTGCGATACCGGCCAGCTTAAAGTCATCCAGGAACGTGTACGGTTTTTCGCCGGCGGCATTGGCGTTGCAAAGGTCCATGTGCTGCTGGGCAACATTCATGAGAGCCGCTTCCGCCGTGGCAATCTTCGTGAGCGCCGACCCGTAGTAGCGCTGGTAGTCGGCATCTTCAAGGCGGGAAACGATGGGAGGCAGGGACGTCTTCTTGGTCCGCATCTGGTTTTCAAATTCGTCGAGCGCGTTATATCCCCCGCCAATGACCGCTGCAGCCAAGGTGAGGGTGAACATCACCAGGCCGCGGCCGGAGTACATCCCGTTGTTATGCAGTTCCGAGCCGACGGTTCCTCCCTCGACCGGCATGTCGACCATGTTGAGGTCTTCGATCAGGTATTCGTCCGGGATGAAACTGTCAGTAAAGCGGATGCTGTGGGATCCGGTACCCTTCAGGCCCAGGGTATCCCCCCAGTCATCAAGGCGCTCAAACTGGTCACGCGGGGCCAGGAACATCGCCATGACTGGGCCATCGGGCCCTGGAACCATTGCCTGGCCAAGGTAGTAAGTGGAATACGGGATTCCCGAGCAGTAGCCCACCTGGCCGTTGAGCTTGTATCCACCCTCCACCTTCGTGGCTGTGACCGTGGGGGCCGATGTTGAAGCAGCGCGAAAGTCGCGGCCGGCGAATACTTCATCCTGAACCGGCTTCGGATACAACGAGGCGACCTGGAGGGCATGGTTGGCAGACAGCGCGAAGCACCATGCCGTGCTCATGCAGCCTCGGGCGAGCTCCACCGTGACCTTCGCAAAGGTCGGCACATCGGACTCCAGGCCCCCATAAAGCTTGGGAACGTACATGTCATATAGTCGGGAGTCGATGAACTTTTGGTGGATGATTTCATCGAAGAAGGTTCGTTCCTCAACCTCACCCTGGCGCTCAATGAGTTCCGGCCGCATGGCGACGGCAGCAGCAACTAGGTCCGCCGCGGTGATCTCGGATTCGTTCTTCAAGGCGTTGGAAATGCCGGTGCTCATTAGATTCTCCTTCGTAACCGTCGGGCCTCCACGTGAAGCCGATCACAATTCTAGCGCTATTTGCACTGTCATACAATCACTCAAATTACGGCCGATGAATTTCTCAGTATTATTACCGCATTCACTAGCCAAGAGCCAGACCATCCCGTATTGTCCTACGATAAGACATTCGAGCATTGCGGGCGATCCGGCTTCTTGCCAGCGCCCGTGCAGCTGTTTCATCCATTACGCACAATGAAGAGCAAAGGATCCGGACGCATGGCGCTTAAGGGCTTACAGGACAAGGTGGCAGTTGTCACGGGAGCCGCGGGTGGCCTCGGTCGCGCGACTGCCTTGAGGCTCTCAGAGGAGGGTGTCCGGGTGGTAGCCGTCGACCTTGACCCCGACCTCGCCAGGCAAACGGCCGCGGAGCTGCCGTTCGAGGCAATCGGCGTCGGCGCCGATGTTGCCACCGAAGAAGGCACCGAGTACTACATGGAGCAGGCCGTGCAGGCCTTCGGACGCGTCGACCTCCACCACTTGAACGCCGGCATCGCGGGTTCTCTCAGCGATCTTGTCGACGTGTCGGTAGACGAGTGGGACAAGGTCATGGCGGTCAATCTCCGGGGTCCGTTCCTGGGCGTCCGAGCCGCCTTCCGCCACTACCTGCAGAACGGCACGACCGGCTCCATCGTCATTACAGCCTCCATCGCCGGACTGCGCGGCAGCAACGACCTGCTTGCCTACACCACATCCAAGCATGGTGCCATCGGCTTGGTGCATGGCGCGGCCGTTTACGGCGGCCCCTTGGGCATACGCGTCAATGGAATAGCACCTGGCATCGTCCCAACGCCGATCTTCGGGGAATCCGGGCAAGCGGACATGATCCGTCGGGCAGGAACCTCCCCTCTGCGTCGGCCGGGAAGTCCGGAGGAAATCGCCGGATCCGTCGCATTCCTCTTCAGCGACGACGCCAGCTACATCACCGGCGAGATTCTCTCCATTGACGGAGGCGCCAGTGTCCAGAACACCAACCGCAACGCCGGCGGGGCCGGTCTCTGGGACGTAAACGTCACCGACAAGGATATTTTGGCCCGGCATCGAATGTCCTCCGCCAACTGATCAGCATCCCGACAACGAAACCAAGGAGCAACCATGACTACTATTTCCACCACACCCCGGCTGACCGATGAGGCCATCGCGCGTTTCGTCGAGGCACTCGGAGAGGACGCGATCCTGCTGGACGACGAGTCCCGCCGCCATGAGCAATACCGGGACAAGTACTGGCCCGCCGGAGACGACACTTATGATTCCTCGGCCGTGCTTTTGCCTGCCTCCACGGAGGAAGTCCAGGCGGTCGTCCGCATCGCCAACGAGTTCGGAGTGCCCCTCTGGACGTCCTCGCAGGGCCGGAACTACGGCTACGGCGGAGCTTCCCCGCGCGTCAAGGGGGCCGTGGTGGTCAGCCTTACGCGGATGAACAAGGTGCTGGAAATCAACAAGGACCTGGCCTACGCCGTTGTTGAACCCGGAGTGCGCTGGTTTGATCTCTACGACGCGCTGAAGGAGTCAGGGAATGAAGATCTAATGATCACCATCCCGGACCTCGGCTGGGGCAGTGTCATCGGCAACTCCATGGACAACGGCGTCACCTACCTCCCCTACGGGGCGGATTTCATGGCACCCTGCGGCATGGAGGTGGTCCTGGCCAATGGCGAAATCGTGCGCACCGGAATGGGCGCGGTCCCGGACAACAAGACCTGGCACACCTACAAGCGCGGCCTTGGACCGGTGCTGGACGGACTGTTTATCCAGTCCAACTACGGCATCGTCACCCGCATGGGGTACTGGCTGATGCGCCGTCCGGAGGCCTACGCCCCGATCTTCCTCACCGTCCCCCGTGACGAAAACCTTGAACAGGCCATCGACATCACCAGGGAGCTCCGGCTGGACGGCACCTTGCGGGGAGTCCCCAGCATATACAACACAGTGACCCTTGCGGCCCAGTTCCCGGAGATCATGGGCAAGTTCTCCGGCGGGGAAGGGACCTTCTCCGACGAGGTGCTGCAGAAGATGGCCGATGAAACCGGGCTTGGCCGGTGGGGCATGAGGGCCGCGCTGTGGGGCGACGGCCCGGTCGTCGAGCACCAGCTGGAAAAGATCCGGAAGGCGTGGTCCGCCATCCCGGGCGCCAAGATGATCCACGCAAAGACCTTCGGCAGGGACGAATGGGGCGAATTCGGGTCCATCCCCGACAAGGTCCACGCGGGCGTCCCCGGCATCGAAATGCTGGAATCCATGCCAAAAAACATGGGACACATCGGCTTCTCCCCCGCCATACCCCTGGTCGGAACGGACATCCGCGAAGCCGTGGACTTCATCGGCAAGCTCATCGCCGAGCGGGCCGGGGTGAATGTCGCCGGAGGGCTGCTCATCATCAACGAGCGGACCGCCCTCTACGTGATCGGCCTGAACTACGACGTCACCGATGCCGTCCAGGCAAAAAAGGCCTACGACACCGTCAAAATGCTGGTGGAAGAAGCCGGACGACGCGGTTACGGGGAATACCGCGCCCACCTCGATTTCATGGATCTGGCCTCCGACCAGTATTCGTTCAACGACCACGCCTACCGCCGGTTCTGCGAGACGATCAAGGACGCAGTGGATCCCAACGGCATCCTGTCCCCCGGACGCCACGGCATCTGGCCCAAGGCGTTGCGTGAAGACCTTGGACGCTGACCTCCGAGCGCTTTTCCACGACCACCTCATCCCTTAAGGAAATGCCCGCATGAAAGCCGCAATTCTCCGCGGGTTCAACGTCCCGCTCACTGTTGAAGACGTCCAGATGCTCGAGTTGGACCCGCACCGCGTGCTGGTTGCCACCAAGGCCAGTCCGTTCTGTTCCACGGATGTCACGAGTTACCACGGCAACCTTGGCAAGGTTCCGCCCACCATATTGGGGCACGCCGCGGCAGGAGAGGTGGTCGAGGTCGGCAGCCAAGTCCAAGGCATCAAAAAGGGACAGCGCGTCATCATCCCGGGCACCCCGGAATGCGGCAAGTGCTACTATTGCAGCGCCGGCCGCCCCGACCAGTGTTCCGAATTGTTCGACATCGGCGGCATCTACCCCGACGTTGCACGAAGCAAGGACGGTTTGCTGATTTCTGCAGCGGGGTGCGTGGGAGGCTATGCGGAACTCATGAGCGTCTCCGGAAACCAGGTTTTCCCGGTGGACACTGACCTTCCCTATGACGTCCTGTCCCTGCTCGGCTGCGGAATCACGACGGGTGTTGGAGCCGTCCTGAATGTCGGAAAACCGCAGCCCGGCGATTCGGTCGCCGTCGTAGGGTGTGGCCACCTGGGGCTCTGGGCTGTCCAGGCGGCGAAGCTCGCAGGTGCCGGCACGATCATCGCCATCGAACCGCATAAGGGACGTCGCAAACTCGCCGGCGAGCTGGGGGCAACCCACGTGGTCAATCCCGCAACCGAGGATTCGGTCGATGTCGTCAAGTCCTTGACGGGCGGACGTGGTGTGGACGTTGTCATCGAGGCGGCAGGCAAGGCGGACGCGCAACGGCTGGCTCTCGCGATTTCCCGACGGGCAGGAACGGTGGTGTACAGCGGTCTGGACCAGGCCGGGACGGAAGTGACGCTGCCGCAAATCCCGATGGCGGTGCAAAGCCGCCAACTATTGAGCACACAAAACGGAAACGTCCGGATGCGGCGAGACCTGCCGCGGCTTGTTTCCCTGCTTGAGCGGGGGGATCTGGACGCGAGGCATATCATAACCAACCGCTACGGCTTAGAAGACATCAACGTTGCCTTAAGCAGATCAGAATCTCTGGAGGACGTTTCAGGCGTCTTCATGTTCTAGATTCGTCTCATCCGCAGCATCCCGAAATGCACCTCTCAAGTCCCGGCGCTAAAACCGGCCTTGAGAGGTGCATTTTGCTTTTTACGGCAGAAAAGGAGTCGACCACTGCCCCCGCTCACCGGCTTGCACCGCAACACATGCAGCCGGTTGCTGACCGGGGCTTCCAATAGTTTGCCCGGGCTGCGTCAAGACCGCCTCCGTGGGAGCTGGTTCGGTGCCTGAAGAATGAAGGGGTGACACGATCAGCGAAATCGGCCAGGAATGGTTGAAGGACCGGACCCGGTGCGTACCAGGCCCGGTCCTTCAGTGGACCGAGGAAGATTGAGATTTGAGCCAGGTCGAGAAAGCGCCTCATTCCCCCCCCCCCCCCCCATGGCAGCTGCGGCGTTTAGAACGTCAGCGGCTGGCCAAAGTGGAAGCGCGAGAGCGAACCGAAGGTCACGTCCCACTGGGCAGCGATATGGGTCTTGTACATGGCGACATCGCGATAGTACTTTTCCATGGGCGAGCCACTCTTTGCCGCGCTCGATCCAGCGGTGGTGAAAGCCAGCTCCACGGCGTCGTTCGCTAGCCGTGCGGCCTGCTGCACCACGGCCCGGAGCCTGCCATCCTGTTCCGGGGTGAATTCTTCCCCTGTGGCCACCCAGCGGTGCCCGAGCTCTACATACTGCCTCACGCTGGCCAGCAACATCGTCTCCGACGAATCCGCCAGGGCGAGAAGCTGCCCGAACCATTTGTGATATTCGGGCGACTCGAGCCGTGGCATCCGTGGTGGAAAACTGGACGGACGCGCCTCCATCAGCTCCTCGAACTCGTCCAAGGCTGCCCACGCGGCGCCCACCTGGGTGGCCACCAGTTCCGCGTTGAAGAATGTCATGGTCCTGCCCAGGTACAAGGGGTTCTTGTGAAGTTGGTAGCCCGGAGTCCCCTCGCTGCCGAGAACGTGCTCCCGGAAGTCATAGTGAATGACCAGGTGTGCTGCCACAAAGGCGTCCTCCACCTGGACCGAGTTCGAGCTCGAGGCGCGCAGCCCGATGGTCCTGTCCCCACCCCAGTCATCCAGGATCCGGTAATCATTGCGGGGCACCGCGAACATCTTAAGCCCGACGGCCTCGCCGACAGCGGTGAAGGTCGGTGCGACCACCAAGGCGTGCGTGCTCCACATGGAGCCCGAGCAATAATCCCAGGTACCGCTGAGCCGGTAACCGCCGTCTTCCTCAACGGCCTTGCCGTTTGGAATGGTTCGGCTGGGGGCAATGAAAGTTCCATTGCCGAAGAGCTCCTCCTGGGCCTGCTCGCAGTAGAAAGAAGCAACGTGGAACGCGTGCCCAGCACCGAGAATGAAGGACCAGCCAACGCCCGGGTCACCCCGGGAAATCTCGATCCCCACCCTGAGGAAATCGTCGAGGCCGTATTCATACCCCCCGTATTTCCGGGGCTGGAGAATCCGGTAGAAACCTGCATCCAGAAACTCCTGGTGGATCTCTTCGGAGTATCCACCCAGTTGTTCGTGGTCGCCCTGTAGCTTACGCAGACGCGGACGCAGGTCCGCTGCCCGGGCCACCAGTTCGTCAGGGGTCGGCTCCCCGCCCGTGCACACGGGCACGACCGGAGAGGAAAGGCTTCTGGTCATATTCAAACTCCTGTGTGTTATTGCATTGATTGTCTGACGATACTACCAGCGGACCGAATGCTAAACAATAGAATTCCAGCCCTATCGTAGGATCGTATGATGATGATACAGTCTGATGACACAACTAAGTAGTGGGGCAAGACGCCCCAGGAAGAGGAGTTGATCCTTATGCCCAGGCCCACCCAAGGGAATTCAGCCCAAGCCGTCTCAACCAGCCTGACCTCCGACGAATTCCGCGACGTGATCGGCCGCTTTGCCAGCGGCGTCACCGTCATTACGACCCGTCACGAGGGTCGGAACTACGGCACCACCGCCAGTGCGGTCAGCTCCCTTTCGGTCGAACCGCCCATGCTTCTGATCTGCCTCAACAAGTCTTCGGCCAGCGCCCACGCCGTGGCCGAGAGCGGGACATTTGCGGTAAACGTCCTCGCTGAAGACCAGGTTCAACTCGCCGGTCGATTCGCATCGAAACTGGCAGACAAGTTCGAAGGCGTTCCCGCGGAGGTGGACGCCAACGAGTCGCCCTTGCTGGTCGGAGCACTTGCGCATCTCGTATGCCGCGTCAGCGAACAGGTGGAAGCGGGAACACACTATGTCTTCCTTGCCCATGTCGAGGAAGCCGTGGCATATCCGGGCCATCCATTGGCATACTTCCGCGGCGGTTTTGGGCGAATGCAGACCACGCCGGAGGCTTCGGTCCTACGTAGTGTGCGCGAACGTATCATTGCCGCCGGAAGCCTCGTCAGCGAGGTAGTCAATCAGCGCGAGCTGGCGGAAGAACTCGGCCGCGACGGGGACCTGGTCCACCGCGCCCTGACCGCCCTGGCCATTGAGGGAATCGTGCGCCGCGAAGCGGGCGAGTTTGTTATAGCCCCGATCCCGGAGTCCATCATCTTCGAGTCCTACGCTGCCAAGCTGGCCATCGAGCTGGGCGTTGCGGAGAGCACGATCGGCAAGGTCGGCAAGGAGGAGCTCCGCCAGCTCCGTGCCTACATGGAGGCCACCTTGGAGTATGTCCGGGACGACCACTTCACCGATCCCGACGCCTGGATCGCCGCCAACGAACGGTTCCACGAATACATGGTTGAACTGGCCGGCTCCAAGGTCCTTCTGGATACATACCAGCGCCTCGGCCTGCCCGGGATCAACGCACGGACCCTCAGTCCCACCACCTTCGCCACCACCGCGCTTCTTGATGACCATCGAGAAATTGTTGAGGCCTACGAGGCGGCCGATATCGACCGAGCCATTGCCGTTCTGCGGAAACACGCCGCCCGGCCCCGTGAAATGCGCGCGCGCGAACGGGAGCTCTCGGCGCAGCCGGCGGAATAATCGTGCGCCACTTCACAAAAACCCTTGACCTCACCGATCAAGTTTTTGTAAGATTGTATGACAGCCTTTTGGTCTGTCATTAGATTTGCACTATACCCCCCCCCATTCGCTTAGCGTCACCACAGACAGTGTTGCCGCGAGCACACATTGATACCAAAGGAGATAGCAATGGCTTACGTAGTCGGTTCACACCATGTAACGCTTTCGGTCGGGCACGCGCAGGAGGACGTGGATTTCCACACCAAGGTCTTGGGAATGAAATTCATCAAGAAGACGGTGCTCTACGACGGATCCGCTCCGATCTACCACCTGTACTACTCCAATAAGAATGGTGATCCGTCGTCGGTGATCACTACCTTCCCGTGGGCGCAGGCCGGCGTCTTCGGCTCCCGCGGAACAAACCAGGCCCGCGAAGTCCTCCTGTCGGTACCGTCGACCTCCCTAGACTTCTGGAACAAGCGGCTTGTAGCGCATGGGGTCGAAACGAAGATGACAGAGGTATTCGGCGAACGCCGAGTCGAGTTCCGTCATCCTTGCGGGATTGAGTATGTTCTGGTCGGCACCCTGTGGGATCCTCGCGAGGGCTTCACCGGAAACGGCGTGTCCGCGGAGAACGCCATCCATGGCATTCACGGCACCGGCATCCACGTCTTTGACCAGGACCGGATGGTTGAGTTTGCACAGGACGTGTTCTCAGCCAAGGGAAAAATCATCGAAGAAGGCGATCGCGCCCGCTTCCAGGTCGGCGACGACAAGTTCGGAAACTTTGTTGAACTGACCGGAAACCGCACCGACGACCAGGGCACCTGGCGCTACGGTGCCGGCACGTACCACCACTTCGCCTGGAACCTCGACACCCTCGAAAACCAGAAAGAGATCAAGTTCGAAATTGAAGGTGCCGGATACACGGACATCTCCGAGCTGAAGAACCGCACGTACTTCAAGTCCCACTATGTCCGCTCACCGGGCGGTGCACTCTTTGAGCTCGCCGTAACCGATGACGAGGGCGGCTGGGACTGCGACGAGTCCCCCGAAGAACTCGGCAAGAACTTCATGCTCCCGCCGCACTTCGAGAATGAGCGCGAATCCATCATGGCGCAGCTGGAGCCGATCGAGAGCTAACCAGCTCCCCCGTAGCACCCCAGGCCTTTGGCCGGCAGAACTGCCGGCCAAAGGCCCCCCTCATCGCGGGTCGAGACCGAGACACGCCCTTGCAAAGGATCCAAGTTGCTTTCAAATCTGCACTCAGCCCTACCCGGAACAGCATGGGGCAGCGAGACACATGAAGCACGCACCGCCGTCATCGCCGTACACGGCCGTGGCCAATCCCCGGCTTTCATGCAGGAACAGGCATCCCGAATCGATGCGCCCGCGGTCCGCTTTTATGCTCCGGCTGCCCCCAACCAGAGCTGGTACCCCAAGCAATTCCTGGAAGCCCTAGCGGACAACGAGCCCGATCTGTCACTCTCCCTGGATACCCTCGGCCGGCTGGTGGACGCGGTGGAAGCCGAAGGCTTTGCCAGGGAGCGCATCGTGCTGTGGGGGTTCTCCCAAGGCGCCTGCCTCATCTCGCATCTGATTTTGACCCGCCCCGACCGATTGGGAGGGCTGGCACTTTTGACCGGAGGCTACATCGGCCCCGATGCCTTGGGCGCACCCGAGGGTCTGCCTCTGGATGGAATGCCGGTTGTAGTGCGAAGCATCGACCAGGATCCCTGGGTCCCCCGGGATCGTGTGGAACAGACGGCCCAAACCCTGTCAGCAGCCGGCGCAAGCGTCGACCTTCTCGTCGCGGCGGGGAACGAACACATTATTACCGACGAGGCGATGTCCGCTGTGGGCCGGCTCCTGAGCAGCATCTAGATAGGACTAAGAAATGTCACTTGTATTTGAACATTCGACCTTGGGGCAGCGAGTGCTCTTCGGTTCAGGAAAAGCCGCGTCTAATCTTGCTGCCGAAGTAGCCCGTACCGGCGCACAGCGGGTGATGGTGATTGCTGCGGAATTCGAGGCACCGATCGCCGCCGCGGTTACCCGCGACATCGAAGTGGCCCTGAACTACGATGACGTTGCTCCCCATGTGCCCATCGAAAAGGCCGAAAAGGCGAGAGTCGCCGCCGCGGAACACGGAATCGACCTCTTGGTGTGCATCGGCGGCGGTTCCACCACTGGCCTGGCAAAGGCCGTGGCGATGACCTCCGGACTACCCATCGTCGCGGTACCCACCACGTATGCAGGCTCCGAGGCCACAAATGTCTGGGGCCTGACGGAAGCCGCGCGGAAGACCACAGGCGTCGATGACAAGGTCCTCCCTGCAACTGTCATCTACGATGCAGCCCTCACCATTTCCCTGCCAATTGACCTGTCCGTAGCCTCCGGCCTCAATGCCCTGGCCCATTGCGTCGACTCCATGTGGGCACCTCGTGCGGATCCCATCAATCAAGCCCTTGCCGCCGAGGGGATTCGTGCCCTCAGTGCGGGTCTTCCCACTATCAAGGACAACCCGGACAACCTGGCCGGACGGGAACAAGCGCTCTATGGTGCGTATCTGTCAGCAGTGGCCTTCGCGTCGGCAGGTTCCGGGATGCATCACAAGATCTGCCACGTTCTGGGCGGTGCCTACAACTTGCCGCATGCCCAAACCCACGCCACGGTCTTGCCGTACGTCCTCGCATTCAATGCACCGGCAGCCCCCGAGGCAGCCCAACGCATTGCGGCGGCATTCGGTTCGGAGGATTCCAGCGGCGGGCTAACCCTGCTTCGCCAGAGGCTTGATGCTCCGACGGCGCTGAAGAACATCGGCTTTGCTCAGGAGAACATCACCGAGGCTGTCGACCTCATTCTCCCCTACATCCCAGAGTCTAATCCCCGGCCCGTGGACCAGGAAAGCCTGACCAAATTGCTGCAGGCCGCCTATTCCGGAGCAACCCCGGAGTTCTAAAAAAAGCTCACGTAGTCAACAAACCTATCCAGTTTCTCAACGACGAGGATGCTCCAGAATGGCTCCATTTTTGACTCGCCTATCAGGCCGCGCCGGCTTCAGGCTTGCTGCTGTTTCCGTCACCGCGATGCTGGCTCTCAGCTCGTGTGGAGGATCAACTTCCCGTTCTGCTCCGGTACTTCCAGACGGCGCCGATCCGCATGCGCCAGAGGTAACTGAAATCAGTGCCCTGACCTTCCGTGCACCCATCGCTGCGGGCATCATCCAAACTTCAAGGGGTGGGGCTGACGAAGAGTTCGGCCTCAATGTCACACCCCAATGGATTGAAAGTAGTGCAACGGCGGTATCGCAGATCGTCGCGGGAGACGTGCAGGCAGCGCAGTCGAGCTACTTCGGCGTTATTGATGCTGCCCGCCAGGGAATCGACGTGATTATTGTCAGTGAAAGTTACGCCAGCAACCCGGGCGCAGCGTCCCTGGAGTCCATGCCGGACTCTGGCATCACCGAACTGAAGGATTTGATCGGGAAAAAGGTGGCGGTCGTTTCGTTGAACAGCAGCCATGCCGTCAAGATCAAAGATTCTCTCCTAGATCAGGGGCTGGACCCAGCCCAAGTGGAATTCGTTGAGCTGCCATACGGACAGGTTCCCGCAGCCCTGCAGCAAGGCACCGTGGATGCTTCCAGCGCCCAGGGAGCAACCCTCGCCCAGGTCAAAGACACCTTGGATACGGTGACAATCTTTGACTACGGCGACGGTAAATACAATGGCATGGCGGAGTCTGGCTGGATCATGAAGAAGACCTTCATCGAACAAAATCCCAACACTGTGGCGGCCTTCCAATGCGCACTTCTAAAAGGTACGGAACAGGTCAAGGACGAGGCCGTTTATGCTGAAATCCTCAAGACCGATCTTGGCTTCGATGATCAGGCAGTGGCTTCTGACATTGCCCCGGAATTCGGCGCAACTATCCGTAGCGAACCGCTGCAGCTAAACGCAGACATCCTCAAGAAAATCGGTTCCATCGATGAAGATTTTGACGTTGCCAGCATCACGCTACCGACTCCGGATAACTGCGGCTAACCCGGGTGCTTGCCACGATGAAGAAATCAAAAACTGTGGATGTTAAGGGCACCTGGCGCTTGGCAAGTAGAAGAACGCTCTGGGCAGGCCTGTCGGGAGTTGCGGGCCTGGCCCTGATTCTCGAAGTAGTTTCCAGAGCCGGTCTAGTACATCCGGACTTCCTGCCCCCATTCTCCGTAGTCCTGCGTGAATCTATCGCCGTCTGGGCACTGCCCGATTTCCGCGCAGATGTGGCTTCTACTTTGGGTTCCTACTTCCTAGGTCTAACCTTGTCGGCTTTGATTGCCATTCCGGCCGGGATACTCTTCGGACTTTCCGAGAAGTCATACCGGCTGACGCGGGCCGTGGTGGAACTCATCAGGCCGATTCCTCCTGTTGCTCTGATCCCGCTGGTGGTTCTGGTGTTCGGTAATGGACTGGAAATGAAGTTGGTCATCGTGATGTTCGCAGCGGTTTGGCCGATCCTGTTCAATACGATTTACGGAGTACACGACGTGGACCGCCAGGCAAGGGAGATGGCCCAAAGTTTTGGGCTCCGTCCGTGGCGAATTATACGTCGTGTGGTACTCCCCAGTGCTGCGCCATTCATTGCCACAGGAATCCGGATCTCGTCTTCGATCGCACTGATTGTCGTCATCACGGTAGAGCTTATTGCCGGCGGGGCAGACGGCCTTGGCGCTTTCATCGCCCGTTCACGGGCCAGCGGTACAGAGGTTGAGCTTGTCTATGCAGGAACACTTGTTGCCGGTTTCCTGGCGCTTGTTATCAATCTATTGATGAATAAGGCCGAGCGACGCTGGTTTGCTTGGCAGACCACCACCAAGGAGGCGTAAGCATGACAGCTACAACCAAGCCCCTACCAGCCATACCTACCGTGGTGCGGCTGCGCCTGATCGGTACGCGACTGACCTATTCTTTCGGACTTTTGGTGGTACTGCTCATTCTCTGGCAGATGGCCGCCTCGCTCAGCCCCTCGCCGTTCTTCCCCACACCTTTGCGTATCTTTGCCAACGCCGGAGAGCTGTTCTTGGGCGGTTCCCCGTCCACTTTGTTCCTGACACCTGCGGTAACCAAAGATACCTTCGGCACCCTCGGTCGTGTCCTACTCGGCTTCACTCTGGGGTCGATAGCCGGTCTGGCCATCGGTGTCGCAATCGGTCTGCGACGCATCCTGCGTGAGGTCACAGACCCTGTGGTCGAGTTCCTGCGCTCGATTCCAGCCACAGCGACCCTTCCCCTATTTATTGTGTTGTTAGGTGGAGGCGACAACATGCGTGTGGCCTTTATTGCCTATGGGATTTCGTGGTTTGTCCTCATTAACACCGCTAACGGTGTCGGTTCGATTCACCCCACTCAGCTAGCAATGGGTAAAGCTTTCCGTTTGCCTTGGCACCGCCAGCTAACCGGCATAATACTGCCGGCAGCCATGCCTAAGGTTTTTGCCGGGCTGCGGATAGCCATGACCGGTGCGCTCATGTTCGCCATCGTCTCCGAATTCATGCTCGCCACCAACGGCATCGGCTTCCAGCTCATCCAGGCACAGGGAAGATTCCAGATACTCAACATGTGGTCTTGGATGCTGCTTCTGGCAGTTCTAGGGCTTCTCCTGAACTCAATTCTCGAAATGGTAGAGAACCGTCTCCTCGCTTGGCATCGCCTAGCCCGCAGCTGAAAGATCCAACGCCATGAAAAACCAAGTCACCATCAATCTAAACACCCAGTCATCGGCCGGGCAGGATGCATCCGACCATCCGATCCTGAGCGTCGAAAACGTCACCCACCAATACGGAACCGGGCCCGGCGCTCACACGGCCATCAAGGGGCTCTCCTTCAACGTCTATCCGGGAGAGTTTGTATCAATTGTGGGACCCTCCGGCGCCGGAAAAACCACACTGCTCCGCACGTTGTCAGGACTCCTCGCCCCCACGAGCGGCACCGTCTCCGTTTCGGGCAAGAAAGTCACGGGAGTCCCCGAAGGCATGTCCATGGTTTTCCAGGACTACAGCAGGTCGCTGCTGCCCTGGCTCACCGTTGAAAAGAATGTTTCCTTCCCGCTGGACAAAATCAGTGGATCGGCGGGCGAACGCAAGGCCCTGGTGGCTGAAAGTCTTCTGGCGGTGGGGTTGGAAGGCTACGGCGACCGTTACCCGTGGCAGCTTTCCGGCGGAATGCAACAGCGGGTTGCCATTGCCCGCGCCCTAGCCTACAAACCATCGCTCCTCTTGATGGACGAGCCATTTGCCTCGGTGGATGCACAAACCCGGGCCGAACTCGAAGACCTCGTCCTGACCCTCCGGCAGCGATACGCGGTAACAATCATCTTCGTCACCCACGACATCGATGAAAGCGTCTACCTTGCCGACCGCGTGTTGATTCTGTCTAGCTCCCCTGCCCATCTGGTTGAAAACATCACGGTGGACCTGCCCGAGCCCAGAGATCAGATCTCGACGAAGGAGAACCAGACTTTTGTCACTCTCCGTGGTCACGTGGCCCGACTCATCCGAAGTGGTGGGCGCACAACAGAGGATTCCCAGGCATGAAAATGCAAGCAGCGGTACTGGAACAATTTGGCGTCCCAATGCCCGTACACCAGATCAATCTGCAGGCACCCGCCGCCAGTGAAGTGCTCGTCCGCACAACTGCCGCCCCGTTTTGTTCCACGGACTGGCTGGGGTGGAAGGCCATGCGCAATAAGAAAACGCCAGTGATTTTAGGGCACACGGCCGTAGGCATCGTGGAGAAAACTGGAGCCGACGTCACCGGCATCAAGCTGGGCGATCTCGTAGTCGTCGCTGGAACACCGCAGTGCAAGGAATGCTTCTACTGCGAGATCGGCAGGCCGGACCAATGCAGTTCCCTGTTGGATCAGCCTGAACCCCTGGTAGGGACACAAGAAGACGGCACACGCGTCAAGGCCGCGGGAAGGGTCGGGGCTTACGCGCAGTACATGCTCGCCAACCAAAATCAGGTTTGGGCCCTTAAGAGCGATCTGCCTCATTCACAGCTTAGTCTCCTGGGCTGTGGCATAACCACTGGGCACGGCGCAGTGTTCAACGTGGCGCAGGTACAACCCGGGCAGTCCGTCGCCATCGTAGGTCTGGGACATGTCGGTCAATGGATGGTCCAAGCAGCGCGGGTGGCAGGGGCGGGGATGATCATCGGGTTGGACCCGGTACCCGTCCGGCGCGAACTGGCGTTGGAGCTGGGAGCGACCCATATTTTGGACCCAACCACTTCTGACCCTGTCGAACAAGTCCGGAACCTCACGCAGGGTCGGGGCGCCGATGTCGTGTTAGAAGCCGCGGGCCCGGAACTAGCCGTCCAGCAAGCAGTGATGATGTCTCGACGGGCCGGAACGGTCGTGCTCACGGGTGTCCAGCAGTTCGAGGCCTCCATCAATCTGCCACAACTGGCGCTGGCTATCCACGGCCGACGAATCCTCGCCTGCCAAAATGGCCAAAGCATCATGGACCGGGACATCCCCTTATGTCTAAACCTTCTAGAGACCGGACAGTACAGGGCCGGCCCTCTGGTGACGGCAGAGTATCCGCTTTCGAAAATCAATGAGGCCATGTACGCTTCGGGCGAGCTGAGGGACCTCAGCGGAGTCCTCACCTTTTAGCGGCTTCGGGTTCCACACAAACCGGGTCAGATAAACCACGAGCGCAGAGGTCAAACAAAAATGGATTATGTAAAACTTGGGTCTACCGGGCTTGACGTCTCACGACTGATTCTCGGCTGCATGACATTCGGCGACCCGGGACGTGGCACTCACCCGTGGACGCTCAACGAGGAAGCCAGCCGGCCTGTCATCAAACATGCTTTGGAAGCGGGAATCAATTTCTTCGACACCGCGAACACCTACTCAAACGGCAGCAGCGAGGAAATTTTGGGTCGGGCGCTAGCCGATTATGCACGCAGGGATGAGATAGTGATTTCCACCAAGGTCTTCCAAGGAATGCGCCAGGGACCCAACGCAGCGGGGCTTTCCCGTAAAGCCATCTTCCAGGAACTGGACGCCAGCCTACAGCGATTGGGAACCGACTATATCGACCTGTACCAGATTCACAGGTGGGACCCCAACACCCCCATCGAGGAAACCCTTGAGGCCCTTCACGACGCAGTGAAAGCCGGCAAAGTCCGCTACCTCGGCGCCTCCTCCATGTGGGCATGGCAGTTTTCCAAGGCCCAATACACCGCCAGGGCGAACAACTGGACCCCGTTCATTAGCATGCAGAACCAGTACAACCTCCTGAACCGGGAGGAGGAACGCGAGATGTTGCCGCTGTGCCATGATCTGGGTGTTGGCGTCATCCCATGGAGCCCTATGGCCCGCGGAAGGCTCACTCGCAAATGGGACGAGAGCAGCGGCAGGCAGGAAACCGATGAGGTTGCCAATGCGCTGTATCAGCCCTACGACGGCGGCATCGTCGATTCCGTGTCGCAGGTCGCGGACGCCCGTGGCGTGCCCATGGCACAGGTAGCTCTCGCCTGGGTTGCCCAGCGACCGGGTATTACCGCTCCGATCATCGGGGCAAAGAGCGAAAAGCACATCGAGGACGCGGTGGCCGCGCTACAAATCGATCTCGAACCGGCAGAGCTGGCATGCTTGGAGGCCTGTTATTCCCCTCGGCCCGCCGTTGGCTTCTAGGGCTTCTAGAAGCACACGCCGGCGATAGCCACTTTTCGGAACAATAGAGTGATAGATTGTATGACAACAAACCATTAATTTTATAGCCGAGGACTCATGTCGACAACAACCAACTCACTATCCGCGGCTTGGGGCTCAAGCCCCGTAGGTCGGATCGCTGCCCCTCTGCGGGAACAGGTCATTTCCGCTCTTCGCGAGGCCATCTTGGATTTTCGTCTTAAGCCGGGGCAACGACTTGTTGAACGAGAGCTTATTGAACAGCTCGGCGTCTCACGGACTACCGTCCGGGAAGCCCTGCGGGAGCTCACTTCTGAGGGCCTCGTGACGGTCGTACCCCAAAAAGGAGCCATCGTTGCTGCCCCGACTCCGGATGAAGCCCACGATTTGTATGAGGCTCGCGCTGCTCTGGAGTCCCTAGTGGTTCAGCGCTTCGCCGAGCGGGCGACAAAGTCACAGGTCATTCGTCTAAGCTCAGCAGCCGAGGCATTCGCAGAGACAGCCGGACTCCAAAGCGAAGCATCCGCCATTTTGGCCGCCAAAGACGTTTTCTATGACGTCCTCATCGAAGGGGCCAGCAGCACTGTCCTGCAGCAGCTAACGGAGACCATTCAGGCGCGGCTCCGGGTGCTCCGGGGAACAGCGATGTCAACAGAGGGACATAGCTCAGCTGCAGAAGAGCTCCGCAGTATTGTTGCGGCCGTCGAGGCGGGAGACGGAAAATTAGCGGCAGAGCGCTACGAAGCCCACATCCGCCGCGCAGGAGCCAATGCTCTCAGGAGCCTCCAAGAAGCCAAGGCAAGCGACTGACCGAGACGCCCATAGCAATCATCCGGATCGGCCAGGGTTGGCCTGAACGCCTTGATCCATGATCTGGGTGCCCAGGCCACCCCTTTCGACGATGGCGGTTCTAAGCCCGAGAAGAAAGCCGGCCTCCGAAGGCCCTCCTCGTCGTGAACGCAACACGGCACCCTTGCGCCGAGATAAAGTGCTGATCCTGAACAACGAAGTGGACGGCATTGAATGGAGTCCCGGCCATCACCATTTCGTGGTGTCAACGGCAGTTCAAAACCGTCTATGGACGGCAACCTTGATTAGCCACTAGCGGCCGACATACATCGGCCCCTGTTCCAGGTGTCTCACGCAAGGACGATCGGTGCCGCGTTCGGCGACCACGTCGGTGCTCGCTGAAACCGTGGAACGGTCAGTAGACCACCGGTCCTGCGAAGACTCCACCGCCGGACGCCAAATTGGCGTGGCAAGGACAGCCGCCGACAACACCCCGGAACAGTACGGGACAGCTTTCGCGGAGGCCTGGCTTGGATCGCCCCCGGGAGTACAAACGTCTCGGGGCTGGAGGACCGGGTATTATCCGTCGCCGTCGTTCGGCAGGAACCCTCCGCCGCCAGCGGCCACGGAAGCCTGCCGTAGGCGGTCTGGGCCACTGTCCCTTGTGGTCAGCCAGAACCACTGCCCACGGGCAGTTTTCAACTTCCACTGACCACGACCGCCAATGTCGCCAATCATTTACAGGGACCCTTGGGAGAAACCGCTTGAAATCGCCTTTAGGACGGTAACGTCGACCGGTCCCTGCAGCAAAGGTTGCAACCGGCGGGTCATTTGCACCGTCGTGGGCGAGTTGGCGTGCGCCACCAAGTGCTCATGCGATGCCCATTTCTCGATGGTCACCAGAGAGCCGCCCGCTCCTTCGTGGTGGGCATATAGTTGACAGCCCTTTTCCTGATGGACCACTGGAGCCGCCTCCACCAGAATGGACCGGGCCTTATCCAAGGATTCGGTGCGTGGCCGAGCGGTCACGACCAGAATGACAGACTCTTCATTGATCATTTGGGGGGGGCTCCTCATATTCTTGGTCGTGATTGCGCATGGACCATGACTCAGTGCGAGCCGCCTCGCGCATGCGCCGAAGACCGACTCCTTTTGGGCGAAAGGTTACCCGGCATCCTGATGCTCATGGACCCACAAGAATCCACGATCGGAGGTGAAACTGCCAACCGGTCCCGAAGTAGTCGAGCGACGTGCGTGAGCCTGGACAACGACTACCGCTGGGAACTGCGTTCCCTAGTCGGCTACACAGTCTGCCGACATGGCCGGGACGACAGACGGACATCTTCGAGATCGCTCGCCATGCAAAACGTTAAGTTTCGAGCGCACGATATGGCCTCGGCTTCCCATCGTGAAATGTTTTCAAAAGCGAACAACGCTGACCGCGGAATCCCGTCGAGTAACAAGCGACCGTCGCCTTCCGCCGACTCGTTGAATTGGAATTCGAAGAAACCGAATTCACCAAGTTCGAACTGACTGGCGACGAGAAGATCTCGCCGCTTTAACCGTGCTGGTTCTGAGTGGATTCGGTACCGATGTCGACCGAACCATTGCCCGTTGTTCCTGGCTCATCGTCGCTGTAGCCCAGCCATGGTTCAGATGTCACTTTTCTCTCCTCGATAGATTGTACGATCACCCTACAAAAATTAATTACCTTTGACCAGACTGCCAGACCTCCCGCGCCGACGGCAAAGGTGACGACATTATTTCGAGTGAACTCTATTGACCTACCATCCGCTTGTCGTACAATCATACAAGTGATTGTGCGCTTGCCGCAGGGAAGATACGAGGAGGTAACCGTGAGCACCGGTGTCAATGCTCCTGACATACGACATTCGAAGAGGGGCCAAGCTGTACTTGCGGTAGGTGTCGGAAACTCCAGGGAACCGTTCGATGTCGCCCGTCAGCCCCCTTGTGCTCGCAGTTCTTCCGGCATTGGTGTGTTCGCCGTCGGATTTGCGATGCGACCCCTAGTCGGTTTTATCCGCAGCTGCTCGGGAAGCGCTGTGTCCGTCGTGCTGCTCCGAGCATTTCATTCAAGGAAATCAAGGGGAGTCAAGGAGCTGACGATGCTGGGAAAACGGAAGCCAAACGGAACCTCAAAACGATCAGACTCGTCCTGTTGCCCACGGGCTGGCGAAGACCTTATGTCGAACCCCTGCTGAGTCGTCCATAGCCCGGAAGGAAATCATCATGAAGCAAGAAGAGACTTACCAGGTCAGCATCGTTAAGTTCGGAACGCGCTCGACGGTAAAAAGTGACGTCTACCTGAACTATCACATTTACAAAACTGCTGATGAGCCCATAGAAATGGATTATTTTTTTTGGCTTATCCGCAATCGGAACCGCACGATCGTTGTCGATACGGGCTTTTCCCGACACGGCGGTGAAGTACGGGAACGCACGTTCCTGATTGACCCAGCGGAGGCCTTTGCCGCATTGGGGGTTGATCCCGACTCCGCCCCGCAGGTGCTCGTCACCCACGCGCACTATGACCACATCGGCAACCTAGGTCTATTTCCGGATTCAGAAATCGTCATTGCCCAGGCAGAGCTGGATTTCTGGCTGGGCCGCTTTGCGCAGCGACCCCAGTTCAAGCACTCGATAGAGACGCAGGACATTGATTACCTGCGCAACGTGGCAGAACGAGGCAAAGTGACGACCTTTGCGGACGAACTGGAGCTCGCGCCCGGAGTTCGCGTCATCCGGGTGGGCGGACACACGCCCGGCCAATCCATCGTGACCGTGGAAACCGACGAAGGGCAAGTGGTTCTAGCTTCCGATGCCATCCACTACTACGAGGAATACGAGCAGGACATTCCCTTCATGTTCGTGAACGACGTCCGCGAGATGTACGCCGGATTTGATTCAGTCCGCAAGCTAATGGACAGCACCGGCCGGCACCTCGTGACCGGCCACGACCCTTCCACCCTAGACAGGTTCAACACCGTGACTACCGGTCCGCTCGCGGGCCTGGCGGCCACCATCGGAAAGAAAGATCTTGACTAATGAGTGAACTAAAGATTGGTTTCATCGGCCTTGGCAACATGGGGGGACGCATGGCCACATGCATCACGGCGGCCGGGATAGACGTCCTGGCCTTCGATCCCATTGCCGAGAACGTCACGGCCGCAGGCGCTCGTCCCGCTCCTAGCGCGGCAGCCGTTACTGAGGCGTCCGACATCATCCTGCTCTCGCTCCCCAAGAGCACCGTCGTTGAAGCCGTGATGCTAGGTGCAGACGGCGTCCTGAGTCGCTTGGGGAAAGGCCAAATCGTCGTTGACCTTAGCACCTCGGCCCCGGATTCAACTCGAATGATTGCCGAAAAAGTTGAGGCTGCCGGAGCAACCTACCTGGACGCCGGCATTTCCGGCGGTGCAGCTGCTGCCGAGAAGGGGCAACTGGTCCTCATGGTCGGCGGTCCGGAAACCGATCTGGAACGTGCACGCCCTACCTTGGAACTGTTTTCCGCGAAAATCTTCCACACCGGAGCTTCGGGCGCGGGGCACACCACCAAGCTCATCAACAACTTTCTCAATGCGATCACCTTGTCAGCGACCGCAGAGGCGATGGTTGCCGGCAAAAAGGCGGGCCTCGACCTGGAAGTACTGTTGGATGTCATCAACAACAGCTCCGGCGTTAGTTTCGCCTCGCTCAACCGGTTCCCAAAAATCATCAAGGGCGACTACCTCAAGGGCGGCCTAACGAACTCGCTCATGATGAAGGACGTTGTTGCATACGTCGACCTCATTGGCGCCCTGGGCATGGCCAGCCCTAACTCGGCCGGGCCCTTGGCCAGCTTTGGACTGGCCAACGCGTTGGGTTACGCGGATGAGATCAGCAACACCGTCGTGGACGCGATTGGCGATGTCTCCGGCGGAGTGCGCCTGTTTGAAAACGTTCCGAACGACGGAAACCACTCGAAGAAGGAAGAATCATGAGAATAATCAGCGGCCCCGCCCAAGAGGGCACAGCAGGAAAGGTCGGCTCACAGTTTACGGGCACGGCGTTTCCCTACCTGACGATGGCGGCCACGGACGGCGTAACCATCAACACGGTGAATTTCACTCCGGGGGCCCGGACCTTCTGGCATCAGCACGAAAACGGTCAGATCCTTCAGGTGCTTGCTGGCCGCGGCCTGATCCAGGTTGAGGGAGAGGAAGCGCCACGCGTCATGCACGCCGGCGACACGATCTGGTGTCCTCCTGGGGAAAAGCATTGGCATGGTGCGGCCCCGGATTCATTCGTCACACACACCGCAATTTCGCTTGGAACGACACAGTGGGCCGAACCCGTCGCGGAGCCCGACTACGCCAAGACCGCCTCACCCCGGAAGGAACAACCATGAACGCCAATGGCACCCACGCGGACACCTACGAGGCCGGACTGGCCGTACGAAAAGAAGTACTCGGCACCGCCCACGTGGAAAAGTCCCTGGGCAGCGTCTCAGAGTTCAGCAGGCCAATACAGGAACTCGTCACGGAATATTGCTGGGGAGCGGTTTGGACCCGCGAGGGGCTTGACCGGCGTAGTCGCAGCCTGATCAACCTCTCTATGCTCACCGCGTTGAACCGCTCCCACGAACTCGGCGTCCACGTGCGCGGCGCGGTCAACAACGGCGTCACCGAGCAGGAAATCCAGGAAGTCTTGATGCAAACTGCAATCTACGTCGGGGTGCCAGCGGCCCTCGAATCATTCCGCGTGGCAGAAAAAGTACTCGCCGAGCTGAAAGCGAGTGAGCAGAAATGACAACCATCGCCTTTATCGGTCTCGGTAACATGGGATCTCCTATGGCAAGTCGCCTCGTGTCAGCTGGGCATTCCGTGCGCGGCTTCGATCCGTCCGCAGACGCCAAGGCCAAGCTGACCCTAGCTGGCGGGTTCGGGGCAGATTCACCCGCGGAAGCTGTTCATGGCGCCGCCCGCGTGATTCTTATGCTGCCAAACTCAAACATCGTCGAGAACGTCATGGACGATGACCAGGTTGCCCAAGCCCTCGAGAAAAATGCCTTGGTGGTGGATATGAGCTCGAGCGAACCCTTGCGCAGCCGGGCCCTCGCCGAGAAACTTCGCGGCCAAGGTGTTCGATTCATTGATGCTCCCGTTTCCGGCGGGGTCACAGGCGCCGAAACGGGACGACTGACGATCATGGCCGGCGGAACTGACCAAGACCTTGCCGAGGCACGCCCCATCCTCGACGTTTTCGGTACCGTCAAAAAGGCCGGCGACGTGGGAGCAGGACACGCCGCGAAGGCCCTGAATAATCTCATGTCCGCCACCCACTTGCTCGTCAGCAGCGAAGCCATCCTCGCCGGTCAAAGCTTTGGCGTAGAACCTGGGCTCTTGCTGGAGATTGTCAACGGCTCGAGCGGCAAGAGCGGTTCAACGGAAAACAAGTGGCCCAACTTCATTCTTCCCGGAACCTACGATTCCGGATTCGCTCTGAAGCTGATGCTCAAGGACATGAAGATCGCCGTGGATCTGGCCGATCAGGTGAACGCAGCCTCACGTCTTAGCCACGCAGCCGTCCGACTCTGGGAGGAAGCCGCAGCCAATCTGCCCGACGGTGCCGACCATACGGAGATAGCACGCTGGGTGGCCACTACTTCACAGGAGCTCCTCGCCAGCCACGGGTAGTTAGGTTCCCGCCTGAGAAAAACAAGTATTCACGGCCCTGATGTCCCGCTGGCTACGACCCGGTACACGGTCATGTCCAGCGGGCAGTGCTCAATGCGATCGCCGGCACCCCTAACTGTGTGGCGTCGCTGATCTACAGAACCACCAAGCGCCATTGATGACATATCCATGAGCCCGACAAACCAAGGAGAAAAATGGAACTGACCCAACGTCAACAGGAAATCAAAAAAGAATTCATTGAGGTGCGAGGTTCTTGGAGTGAGTCTTGGGAAGCCATTCTGGTTCTTAGCCCGGAGTTCTTGGCTGGCTACCTATCCTTGTCCTCCGTGCCTTGGAAAAAGAACAAGCTTGAAGATAAGGTCAAGGAATTCATCTATATCGCAGTGAACAGCGCCGCTACTCACTTGTACGTTCCAGGTGTCCGTCAGCATGTACGCGGTGCCCTCCGCTTGGGAGCCACCTCAGCGGAAATCATGGAGGTAGTGGAACTTGCCAGCACCCTCGGGGTACATGCCATGAACGTGGGCATCCCCATTCTTTGCGAGGTGCTGGATGAATCTGGACTGCGAAAGGGACAAGCGCCGCTGAATGAGTACCAGGAAAAGGTGAAACAAGAATTCACCGAGAACCGCGGATATTGGAACCACAAAACCTGGGATGACACCCTTGCGCTGGACCCCGAGTACCTCGAGGCATACACCGAGTTCTCTTCGGCCTCGTGGAAGTACGGTCCGCTGGAACCAAAGGTTAAAGAATTTGTCTACATTGCGTTTGATATCGCGGCCACCCACCTCTATGAAAGGGGCACAAAACTCCATATGGAGAATGCCCTGCGCTACGGAGCGACCATTGAGGAGATCGTTGAAGTGATGGAGATTGCCAGTGTCATAGGGATCCACGCTGCCACCACGGCTGCCCCCATCATCTTGGAAGAGGTTGCAGCCTTCGAAGCAGAAGTGGCAATACGATGAGTGGCGTTTGTTCCTAGACCTTTGTTAGGTTGGCGGGCGGGGCAACGGTCGAGCATTCCGATGCGGATGTGCCGGAGGTTCTCAGTACCTCGTGGCGGCTCAGGCTGCCCCGATGGTGGGTGGCTGTTAAATTGCCGGATCTGAAACCAGCAGTCCACACACGTCGTAGCGCCGCTCCACGGACCGGGTAGCGCAGCCGCGGACACGTCCGTATGTCGTGGCTGCAGCAGGCCCGATGCCGCTCCCTGGCCCTTCGCCGAGGAACGCCGGGGACGATTCGTTTTATCGGGTGACTGTTGGCGAGGGCAGTTCCGAGGATTGCGCTGGTCGACGTTCACGACGAGTGCATCATCGGCCGGAAAATTCCTGGTCAGCTCAAGGCAGCGGCGAAATCCATGGTTGCCGCCGCCGCGTAGGCCACCCGTGCGCCAACGAAACCGCCGTGAGGTCCCGAAGGACACCATGGCGGTTTTTGGCGTGGTCGATTAGGCGATTTGGCGTGAGCTGATCGAGTTGCCTAAATCCATTCTGTCGATGGTGGAGATGGCCGACTGCGGGTCATCCGAGGCTCCAAGGCTAAGCAGCAGGGGGAGCCGGCGGGGCCATCGGTATCCCCGGAATCTATGTCGGCAACGATCCAGGCAGCAAGCACGATCGAGCGAAAAACGGCACCCTTGATTTGGCGCTCGGAGCAGCGTGGATCAAGTCCCTGACTTTGGTCACCGGCATGGCTCCCGTGAGAAATTACAGTCTCGAACTCATGCAAGCCATCCTCTGGAACCGCATCGATCTTCCGGCTGTAATGAACACCGAAGTCGTTCCGATCGACCAGAGACCGGACGCGTACGCACAATTCAGTGCTGGTTCGTCGAAAAAGTTCGTCATCGACCCGAACGGAATGTTGAAGAAATAGTTCTGTACCGAGGAACGGTTCGGCAAACATTTTAGGTCGATATCGTGGAATGTGTGGGCGAAAGGGCATGATGCCCTTTTTGCCCACACGTTCCACGTCCGCTTCTGGTCGAAGCGCCAGCACCGGTAAAGCCGCCCGTGGATTAATCGGGCCTTGGACTGGGCTCCACTTTATGGCGCAGAGGGATCCACTTCTACGATCTGGATCCAGCACTGCTGCTAAAGGCGGAATTACCCAATAGCGCGTGCCGCACGTCCATACACCCGGGTGAAACCGGCGCGCCATCCACGGCTGTGGCTCGGGCTGCCGGGAACATCAGGCCTGGGTAAGTGCTCTTGGGCGACTCAGAACGTCAGCACGAGTCGCCCGCGGACCCCGCCGCCCTCGAGGCGTCGATGTGCTTGTTCCGCCTGCTCGGCCGGGAGTGCCGCGGCCACGCGCGGGGTGAGGACACCGTCCTGGACGTAACGGCGCAGTAAGTCCAGCTTGTCGGCCGAACGGTACTCGCGGAATACGTTGACCTTATGGAACGTGACGTCTCGGGTCGGCGGCCCCGCCCAACGACCGATTGAAACGAAGGCACCACCATTGCGGACGGCGGGCAGTGCTTTCTCGTTCATGCGGGCAGCATCGATGAGCGCGTCGGCACCGTCGGGAACGATGGCGCGGATGCGGTCGGCCACGTCGTCTCCTCGGGCAACCACGTGATCGGCACCGAGGTCTTCCACGAGCCCGCGGTCTTTTTCTGCGGCGTCGGCGATGACCACCAAGCCGGCATGTTTGGCCAACTCGATGACATAGTTGCCCAGTGTGCCGGCGGCGCCGGTCACCGCCAGGGTTTGCCCGGGTTCCAGTCCCGCCATTTCAAGGGCCTGGATCGCGGCGAGTCCGTTCATCGGCACAGTCGATGCGGCGTTCATGTCGAGATTGGTGGGGATACGGGTCATCGATTCATCGGGGCCGACCAAATACTCGACATATGCGCCACCGTGGGCGCTCAACGGCAGGGCCATGGCCATCACTTCGTCGCCGATTTCCCAGCGGCTACCTGGGCCTGTTTCGTCGATGACGCCAGCGGCGTCCATGCCGGGCACATACGGCGGTTCAAATTCACCGGTACCCAGGCCTCCGGAGCGCACCTTGGTATCCACCGGGCTCACTGCAACGGCCTTCACGCGTAGGCGGGCCTCGCCCGGGCCGGGATGCGGTTCGCTGACATTGTGCACGGTGAGGGCCTCCGGCCCTCCGAATTCACTAACTCCAATAGCCTTCATATTGGTGGCAACGCGCCCTCTCCCGCAGGTATTCCAAGCGCAGACGCATCATAGACAGGATTCTGGTGCGGCATCCACCCAACGAGACCAAACGACGCGTGGACAAAAACTGTCTATCATTCCGCTCGCAAGCGGGTCACTCGACGATTCAAGCACCACCAAAATTGTCGTTTTCCTCTAAGTCGTCCGCACGAGTTTCAGAAGTCACCTACACGGCCGCTATTTCGATTTCAGGAGTTTCTTGCCGTCGGGCCGAAGCTCCCCGGTCGGGGAGACGTGCCGGTAGAGGGTTTGCCGGGTAACACCCAGTTCCTCGCACAGGGAGCCGATCTTCGTTTCCTTATGTCCCACGGCGGCCATGGCCAGGCGGACCTTGGCCGGTGTCATCTTGTAGGGCCGGCCTCCCTTGCGGCCGCGGGCCCGGGCCGAGGCCAATCCTGCCTTGGTGCGCTCGGAAATGAGTTCGCGTTCGAACTCGGCCAGGGCGGCGAAGATCCCGAAGACCAGTTTCCCCGAGGCTGTCGTGGTATCGATGGCCGCGCCCTCCCCGGTGAGGACCTTGAGTCCGATGCCGCGTTCGGTGAGGTTGTGGACGGTGTTCACCAGGTGGCGCAGGTCCCGGCCCAGCCGGTCAAGCTTCCACACCAACAGGGTGTCTCCCGCATTCATGCCCTTCAGGCAGGAAGCCAGTTCCGGCCTGTCGTCCTCCTTCCCCGAGGCGTGGTCCTCATAGAGCTTCGACGGGTCGACCCCTGCCGCCAGGAGTGCATCGCGTTGGAGATCGGTGCTTTGCGATCCGTCCGTTTTCGATACCCGCATGTAGCCGATCAGCATGGCTCAAACCTCTTGTCATCTATACGGCCGTTTACGTGACGCCAAATTTAGGAAAGTAAGCGTTTACGAAAAATGTCACTTAACTCGTTATTTATTCTAGGTTATGCAAAGGTAGTGTGTTTGTTGTTATATGACAGTCTGCTCAGCAGCAGACGAAGCACGATGATTTGCACGCTCGACAACGCGGCGTCGGCTCCGCATGTGAAAATTATCGGCAATGAAAACGACTGTGAACCGTATTGCGGTTGGTGCATATGACTTCTGACAAACCATGTATCCGAAGTCGGCTTCAATCGCCCCAAAGTTCGGGAATCCCAATGCAGGCGACTTCGGAAAGCGACAATATGTTGATCGGATACGCACGGGTTTCCACTGCAGACCAAAACCCGGACCACCAGGTGGATGACCTCATGCGTGCGGGGGTCGCCACAGAGAACATTTACGTCGACCGTGCCAGCGGCGCCAAGGTCAGCCGGCCCGAGCTCGATAAGGCCCTCGCCTCCGCCAACCGAGATGGCGACCAGCTCGTCATCACCCGCCTGGATAGACTCGGGCGTTCAGTGCTGCATTTAGTCAAGCTCGGCGCAAACATGCGAGAACGGGGTGTAGGGCTGGTCGTACTTGAGCAGGCCATCGACACCACGACCCCGGAAGGTAGGGCGATGTGCGGAATGCTCTCGGTTCTCGCTGAACTCTAACGCGAACTCATTGCCGCAAATACCCGCGGCGGCCTCGCTGCGGCCCGGGCCCGCGGAAAAACAGGAGGGCGGCGTCGGAAGCTCACCTCCGATCAGGCCGCCCATGCCCAACAGCTCTACGATGCAGGGAAACACACCGTCCAGCGGATCGCCGACCCGCTCCAGGTTCCTCGTTCCACCATCTACGGCCACCTTAACAAAGAAAGCATCGGGCGGCACCCCACCGGCAAAGGGCCTATGCAGGCTTAGCGCTCAATCCGTCCCCATTACTACCAAGACCCCAACTCCAGGACTTCAGCCAGCAGCTTTCGCCAACTAATCGTTGGACGGTCCGCTCCTCTAGCAGCCAGCGCTGCTTCATGTGTGGCACGGGTACCGGGCTCATAGCTTTCCCGAGATTGGAAGTGTGCGTGGATGGTAGCCACGTTTTTATGGCAGCGATCGGCGATTTCACGCGTGGTCAGTCCGGCAGCGTACATCATGTCCCATTCAGGATGCCTTGAAACTTCCCAGCCCGTCATGCTGGACATGCTATTAGGACCACCCACTTGGCGGAACGTCTCACTTCGGCGAATCAATAAGTTTGCATGACTAGGAGAGTCATTCGTGCCTAAGGTGAACCACCAGGCGAACTCGAATATCATTTAGCCAGTTTTACTCTGAGCTCGAACTCGTGAAAGACCACCACATGAAAATCATTAATTTCATGGTCCCTGCCGCGTTGAATTTTGCTCTCAGGATGAGCCTCCTCGGCGCTGCCAACCCAAGCCGCTGTCAGTTTACCTGCAAGCTGCACCCCACCGACGTGCCCCGTACAAAAGCCAATGTATACGAGAGGTGGCTTGTGAAAAAGTGACATCCACCGATAGCCTCATTTCTCCGATTTAGCCATCTAGCTCGTTTTCAAAACGAAAATAAGGCGCTGTTGCGGCCAAATCCAAACGGGCTTGATACTCGTTGCGCATTCTCCAATGAAGATTGCACGCTCCCCTTAATTCATCGTCTGGATTCTTTTCCGGGGGCCGAAAACACCCCAAAGCATCTACTCATTGGCGAAACGACACGACAAATTGAGAGTATTTAAGTTATTTTTAGGCTCCCCATTTTCTGATATTCAAACGGTGCCAAGGGGTATAAAGGTACCTTTCGAGGCTTAACCACCTTTAGAGAGCCGGTGTTCTGACCGAATTTTGACAGGATGTGGATGAATATTGGGTTTTTTGGTGAAGGCTTTGGGTTAAATGGCAAATAGACAAAAGGTACCTTTTGAGGCTCACGGTACCTAAACCGCACTTTGCCCCAAAATATCCAGACTCGCGAGGAAAACAGCCTCACAGAATCCTTACTTACATGGTGGTAGTTTCGTGTGTAGTCGGAAACAGTTACAGACCCAAAGGGTTCGGAACAGTAGAGCGAGGGAAGTAGACATGGCTGCAACAGGAAACCGCGGAGGCGGGCGACGGAGCAAAGGCGAGCGCTTCTTTGTAGGCACTCGTGTACCTGTGGCTCACCAAGAACAGCTGAAGGAGGCTGCCGCACGCGACAACCTATCCGTTAGTGAATTCGTGGAGAACTTGATTGTCTCAGCTGTAAATGATCCCAAGCATGGTTCTGGACGCAAAGGTCCTGAACGTCTAAGCCTCACGGCTTAAAATAAGGAGCCCGCATGTAGCGGGCCCCTGAAGTATGTGTTCCTCGTCGGGAAGCTTGCCGGCCAAAGACGAAGAACTTATTTAGTTAGATCCACAAAAAGAGGAAAGGAGGTAGAAAACCCAAGGAACCAGAACACTCGCAGAGCGCTCAGACTCCGACCTTATGAGCAAATGATTCATCATTCACACACAGGGCTTTTGCCTGCCATCCTTTTGAGAGGATACCGCTATCGTACCGCAGCTCTATGGTGCAGTTCCACCGTTGACCCCAAGCCTGGCTCGTCGAGCCGGCACAATAACGTCCGAAGATGAAGCTGCCTGGGCTTCACTGGCGCCACTTATTGCAGGCCAGCCTCGAGTTCGCATTTCGAAAGACGCTGGCAAAAATTACCCACAAAAATTTGAACGAGATCTAGCATCGGCGCGTCCTACCCAACCGGCTGCCGTCCTCATTTATGGCCGTGACGGACTTTGTGCGACGATCTGCCTGGACTTCGACTCCTCAGCACCTGGTGGAGAAGCCCGCGTCGCAGCGGATGTGCTTGCTGTGCAGTCCTGGTTGTTTGCCCACGGGGCACGATGGATAGAAGACCAATCCCCCAACGGCGGCCGGCACGTTTACATTCCGCTTGCAGAGCGCATGCCATTTCATCAGGCACGCGGCCTCGTTGAAGCGTTGGCCAACCGATACCCCTCGCTGGACCCGACACCGCATCAGAACCTACGCCACGGATGTATTCGCACGCCTGGCTCCACGCACAAAACTGGTGGCGCACAGAAGTTGGAAATGAGCCTGAAGATGGCTCATAACGTTGCTACTGAGCGCAACGAGTTCTCCACCGTCAACTCATTATGCGATTCGTTACGTATTGAAATCCAAGCTGCCAACGAACGACGTGAAGCCGTTGCTGTGCCGGCCGACACTCGCAGCAGCGAATTAGGTGCCTTGTCCCGTCGTATCGCTTTGATCGCCACACAAGGGATCTACGACACTGCGAGGTACAACAGCCCCTCGGAAGCACGCATGGCTGTCCTCGTCGCCTGCGCAGCTAGAGGTCTGAAACTCACTGATGTTGAACGACGCATCAAGCAGGGCGCATGGCCAGGACTCGCTCAGTTCTACGCCCGCTACTCCCCCACACAACGGTCCAATTCAATGCGTCGAGATTGGCTCAAAGCCACCAAATTCGCTGCAGAAAAGTCTGAGGGGCAACGTGTCCATAAAACCAACACAAGCGAGCTTTTAACACAGGGGGCTTGGGATCAGGCTGTTTCTTCTGGTTCGAATTCTGAACATCACTTTATTCGTACTTGGCGTTCTGCCCTGAGTCTCGTGGAATCGCGATATCAATCTAGTCGTTCTGGTCTATCTCGCCGGTTGGTTCTTCGAGCCTTGGGAGCTGGAGCGCATATGATTGGAAGTCGTGTAGTCGAATTCGGTGTCCGCTCGTTGTCGATCGCTTCAGGAGTTGAACCGACAACCGTAGCGTTTCATCTACGAGCTTTGCGCAACGAAAAAGAACCGCTCATCCGGCAGGTCGGCGAGGCAACAGGGACGACCGGTGATCAGTATGAACTAGTCATTCCTCCCCTGCTTATGGAAGCTGCGAGCAACGAAACGTGGCAGAAGGGTAAATTGCATTCGTTGCGCCCAGCGTTCAGGGAGCTCGGTGTCACTGCAGCATTTGTCTATGAAGCTTTGGAAGTTTTAGGTGGCACTCTTGGCGTCAGCGAGATCAAGAGCAAGACTGGGTTGAACCGTAGCACGGTCCATGAAGCCCTTGAAGTATTAGCTGCATGGAACTTGGCCCAACGCACCAAACAAGGTTGGGTCTTGGTCGCCTCAACCAATTTGAGCTCGTTGGCTGAATCCTTGGGTGTTCTTGACTTGGTGCTCAATCAAGTGACGTTGTACCGTGAACAACGCGCTCAGTGGCGAGCCTGGTTGTCCGAGCGAATGAATCGACTCCCCCAGCTTCTTGAACCAGATGAGGACTACCCCTTCGAACTCTTCAGCGGTCCGCCTGATGATTGGTCACTGAGTGATATGGCGTTCCGAACTGCCAGCTAATTGAAGCTCCGCTCTCCCCCTCACATTTTCAGTAATGGTACCTTTGTTACCTTTTGCTCCATTAGTGCTCAAATCTACTGTCTAAAATTGCCAATGGATGCTGTCCTCTTGAGTTTGTCGACAAGGAATCAAAACGGTACCTTTAGTTCACTTTCCACTTTTATCACTAGGTTGCCATGCCATGCGATCGCTCGCGCCACTTCCTGCTTCACTTACCAGGGCCCTTCACGGTGGCCAAAATCCGTATACTTATCGCTCACATCCGTTGCGGGCGTAAGCGATTGCTACTAAATGAAAGATAGCTCTAAAAGTACCTTTTGTTCCCTTTCGCCTCCTAGGCCCGCAGGACGCGCTTCCGAGATGTCAGTTTCACGACTATTCTTATTCACGAACATCACCACAATGACCAGTAATAGTGCAAAAGGTACCTTTAGTACCTAATGATCATTTCGAACGTATCGCACCAAGGTCGCCAGTCAAGCAGTTAGTCCCGCCAGTCTGCATCTACGCTGCAAACAGTCGATGGAGAACCATCGACCATCTCACGCGACCCCACCAGAAAGGTACCTTCTTCACTAGGACTGCGATGCCGCCACAGAGCATATGCTCTTCGCGGAAGGAGTTGGTAGAGCTTCTCAATAGCGAACTCATACCCACTGAGCCCCTGATGGCACTCATCGGATCAATTTAGGCAGGATGAACGTTCAACGCGTGCTTGATGAAAATTCAGTTAGACCTCGCAACTTAAACCGCAGCCTCTTTTCATTGAAAGCTCTTCAAAGCCCTTAAAATGAAAAAAAGCCTTCGCGCCGTTGAGGCCAAAGACTCTATTGGTTAGTCGTAACGTGAACCATCTGTCGTGTTGACTCCTTCTGCACCTTACACGTAAAAGGTTCTTAAATATCTAAAGGTACCATTATTGAAAAGTTTGTTGAAGACTCGGAAATAATGCTGCAAAAGGTACCTTTAGTTCCAAAGGTGCAAATATAGCCAGACGGAGAAGACTTTACACCCATGCGTAAGCTCAACAAATATTGCTACGTAACGCAAACAATTGAGACTGTTTGAAACGGAGGACTATTTGACGAGTCCTCCTATTTGCAGCACCTACAAAATTCCAAAGGTTCCCGAGGTACAAAAAGTACCTTTAGTGTCAGGTTGAGAACAAGGCGCTCTTTTCTAGAGAGTCGTTGGCTCCATAAGTTCTATATGCTCTAAAGGTACCTTTAACTCAAAGTATCCTTCAGGGCTTTAGGTACAAAAGGTACCTTTCATGAATCTGTAACTTTTTCTGAAACGCTTAGGCGTGGCGCGTGGCAAACAGCCCCGCATCCCGTCTAGCGTGTGTTTAAGAAATATGGTTTGCCGGCCTACTTCGTATACTTTTTGCAGCGCATTAAGCCGGTATCCCGTCATCGACGGCTCGAAAGTAGGCAATATGCCAGCGCGAATCATCGCAGTTTGCAACCAAAAGGGCGGGGTCGGCAAGACCACCCTCGTCACAGGTCTTGCTGAGGTGTTTTCACGCGACCATGGCAAACGGGTCCTGGTGATCGATGCGGACCCTCAAAAGAACACGACCTCAGCATTAGGCGTGTACAACCCGGAATTCACCCTAAACGATGTTCTATACGGTGACGAAGAGCAGAACCATAAGATCACCCCAGGCATTGCAGCTGACGCCATCATTCCAGCGGGGGAGGCCTGGCAGGGTAAATTCCCGACCCTTTCCCTTATTGCTTCCGAGCGCAACCTTGCTTCCCGTGAACGTGACTCCATGATGGCTCGTGAACGGCGTCTACGTAATGCCCTTAAAGGAGCGGTCGATGATTTCGACATCGTACTAATTGATTGTCCTCCTTCTCTTGGCTTGCTCACTGTGAATGCCTTGACTGCAGCAACCCATGCGCTATTCATCAGTGAAGCCCGAGTTTCCTCCGTGGAGGGACTTACCGAAATTGTCACTACTGTCGCTGAGGTGCAGGAAAACCTAAACGACGAACTAGACGTTGCCGGAATTGTGGTCAACAAATTACGCAAGGGCCGAGTGGATCAAGAGCATTGGGTGCGTAAAATGCGAGAGGACTACGGCGAATTAGTGCTTGATCCAGGATTACCTGACCGCGAAATTTTTGCCAAGGCACAAGCGGCCGCGAAGCCGCTTGCATCCTACGGAAACTCAGCATCATTGCTGCTGAAATCGCTGAGACGAGTAGCGACTGCAGTATGGGAAGGAACGGCGTCATGACTTCCACTCCAACACCTGGACGCGGGGGAGACGCCGGCTCAGCGCTTGGGCGACTCAAAAAAAACCGGGGCTTGAGCAAGGCTGCAGGCCGTAGTGTTGTGTCCGAAATGTCTGCGCCAGAAGATGAGCAGCAAGCAGCGGCAGCGACTCCGGATTCTGCCCAGCAGGCACCGGCGGGACAGATCCAACAGTCAATTGCCCCAGTGCAACAGACACCTGTGCAACAAGTTGCTCCAGAACCGGAGCACGTTTCCCAATCTGAACCGCAACCGGCAGTGGTCAAGCCGTCCGAGGATCCAACTCCCAAGTCAAAGTCGCGCCGCAAAATGTCCTTGGCTCCCACAGACGATGAGCACGATCGCATTCGGCAGACGTTCATGGCAACTCGGCACATCCACCGCTACGCTAGCCTGAATGATTTTTTGCGGGCGTGCGTGCTGCAAGAAGTGACCAGTCTTGAGGATGAACACAATGGTGGGCAGGCCTATGTGTGGGAAGAAGCGGAGATACCAAAGGGACGCCCATTGCGTTTCTAGAATGGATGGCATTTAGATCAACTCGCTATTGTGCAGTGTGTCCGACAGAGTCTCATGGTTTCCTGGAACAATCGCTGAGAAGCTAAGGGTGAAAACATTCGAATCAGCATCTGTATCGTGACCGCCGATATTCACTAGAACAGACCACCATGAGTTCTTCTATAGGTAGCTTTCCATCCCAATGCGAGAATTTCAGTTGCGCCAGTTTATTGTCACTGGTTAGGAAATCTCCTGAACTCAGCATGTGAAGTCTGTCCTTTGGAAAGGTGACCTAGGAAGCGGCGCGGTGCCGGGTGCGCTACCTTCATGGACAGCACGCCGCGCCACACAGGAATATGCCTCCTGCCCACCTGTGCACAGCAAAAGCTCTCTACCCTCCGGGCTTTTCCTGCACACACATGGACAGCAGAAACCAGCCGACCACCCGCACACCAGTCACGTGTTGCAGTACCCGAGTTTCCTCGCCACAGACGAGCGTGACCCCTGCAGAGACCAAAACCGAAGCACCCAAGCGAGCTAAGACGGCAGGACGGCCAGCGCGCACCATTGATGTGACACGCGTGGGTATCTATCTCACGCCTGAGCAGTTCATCAATTCCAAGGCCGCATATTTGGCCGACTGGACGAATGAGGGAGAAGCTAACACTTTCACTAATTGGATTGGTGAAGCGCTCACCACCCACGCGAAGCGCAGCCCAAAGCAACGTCAGAAAAACGCCATACAGCGACCAGCACGAGCAGAGAAGCGCACCGGTAGCTCCCGTTCCTTCAATGTGCCTACCGAAGCGGTTCAGAAGATGCGTGCAGCGATCAACGAGGAACACGCGATAGAGCGATGGCTGTCGGACAGCGCATGGTGTGGTGAGGCACTAGACTCAGCGATACATGCAGCGCAGGAACGCAACGGGGGAACGCTGCCAACGCCACCGGAGCGACTGCCAAACAGATTGACCCGATAGTTTCAGTAGCGGTTTAAGCCTCCTATCCACCTGTGCACAGCAAAAGCCCTCCCGCTCCGCTGCTTTTCCGGCACACACGAGGACAGCAGGAACCAGTCGACCACCCGAACACAACCCAAAACCTGCGGTACCTGAGTGACCAAACGTCATGCGACCTTGGGTCGTGCACGGCCTCAGGCGGGGGTGGTGGCGAATAAATCAAAGACAAATGAACCACGAAAGAAAACAAAAATCTTGAAAGTTAGCTTCTCCGCAGAAAATCCAGCCAATCAGGCCGTCACCTACTACGAGGCAGAAGCAGCCACATACGAAGAAGCTCGGGACGCAGCACGAGCCAAGGTGCCCCGAAGGGCACCAACCACTCGCCATACGCGTAGACCGCAGTTAAAGACCTAAGCTGCTTTCACGGTCATCAGTTCCCGCCAATGTGTCGTATAGCGCGGACTCATCATCTCGCGGCGCATTTCCCAAGCTGGCCCTCGCTGTAGACCGGCAGCACCTAAACCAATCGACTTCACACCGCACTCAGCCCGGATCTGGGCGATTAACGGGCCGATCTGTTTCGCCTCATGCGCCGAAACAAACGGGTCGAACGTCTCCTGCATCGCCGTCGGTTGCAGATCCATGACCACCACCCCTGCGCGTGCGTATTTCACCCCGACCAGGATCTGGGGGAGTAGCTGCTTTGCTGCCTTGGTGAGCACCACCGGATCAGCGCTCGGTCCAGGGAGCTTGACCGTGATAGTTGGCTGATGATCCTGATGCTGGTTGTAATAGCTGGTCATCGCCCACGCAGACAGAATCTTTGCTTGCTTCTGGTGCTTGTGCAATCTTGCCGAGGCCTGCTGCGCATAAATCCCCATCACCTGCTCCATCCCCACCCGGTCAGTGACCGGATCAGAGAAGCTGCGGGAAAAGATCAGCTGATCTTTGATCACCCGTTCTTCCTCCATCGGGATGCAGGGGATGCCGCGCAGCTCTAGCACGGTGCGCATCTGCACAATGGAGAACTTATCGCGGATACGCACCTCATCGGCATCCCGCAGATCTTTTGCTGTCCAGATCCCTAGGCCCCGCAGCCGTTTAGTCAGACGGGGTCCGATGCCCCAGATCTCGACCGTAGGAAGGCGGGCGAGTAAGTTCTCCGTGGTTGTCCTTGGGGCGCGGTCCCACACGCACACCCCGCCCAGCTCCGTGATGTGCTTGGCTGTTTTGTTCGCCATCTTCGCCAGGGTCTTAGACTTGGCGATCCCCACGCACACCGGCAACCCGGTCAGCCGGAACACCTCGGCCTTGATCTGCTCACCAAGGACTTGCAGCTCATCGACGGTGCCAGTGACACCCAGGAAAGCTTCATCAATGGAATAGACCTCCACCCAGGCGGAGAAGCGGCCCAGCAGTTTCATGACCCGCCCCGACATTTCGCCATACAGCTCATAATTAGAAGACTTTGCAACCAGGTTAATTCGGTCAGCGTCGGCAGCGAGCTTGAACCACGGTGCGCCCATTTCAATGCCCAGTGCTTTGGCCTCGGCGCTGCGGGCGACCGCGCAACCGTCATTGTTAGACAGCACAATCACCGGCCGGCCTTCCAGTGTCGGATCAAAAGCCCGCTCACACGAGACATAAAAACTGTTCACATCGACATGGGCAATATAGTTCTGACGTGGCTCTAGAGGTGGTGTAGGCATGTGGTAGCCACACCCCACACCCGAAAATCACTAAGCTCGGCCACGCGCAGATCAGGGTAGTCCGGGTTCTCAGCTTTCAACACCACTCCGTCGGGTGTGGTGGTCAGCCGTTTGACGGTCATCTCCCCGTCAATCACCGCAATCACCACATGCCCGTCGCGAGGCTTTACGGAGCGGTCCACGATCAGCTCATCCCCATCGCTGATCCCCGCACCCTGCATCGACTCACCTGAGACGCGCACAATGAAGGTGGATACCTGGTCGCGGATCAGCATCTCTGACAGGTCGATCTTCGTATCTGAGTAGTCTTGGGCGGGGGAGGGGTAGCCGGCCGGCACCCGGTCCAGCGCCATCGCGATCACGCGCTGAGGCGGGGACGCCAATGCGCATACCTGTATTCGATCAATTTTCACAGCAACACCTTTTCTTAGAATATCTATTCTAATACTCGAATGTAGCCTGTGATTCCGACAGGAAGGCTCGTTCGTGATCCTGCCTCGACTCGGTTCGCATCGAATGGTCTTGATGTTTGGTGATTTCCCTGGGTGTGTTCACCGTGCAGGCCGTAGGCTGGAGGCGCAAACTCATGGAACAAAATCGTACGATTTTCGATGAAAGTGGTGTTCAGTTTGTCCACTGATGCAGACCTGGCTAATGTTCCGATTGACCGGAGCGGGTACGACCCAGACTTCCTGGGAACTAGCGTCACGCTGCCGATCTTGGATGCTGAGGCCTTGCAGGACGCGGTGCTGTGGGAAGGGTCGAACGTCATTCCTTATACCCACTTTTCCCTGTCACTGAGCAAGTCGCGACGGTTGGCGCGCTGGGTGGCCTGGAACATCGACGGCGCTGCAACCAAGCGGTTGAGCCGTTCGGGCATTGATTTCAACAAGGATTCGAGGTTGCCTGAAGAGTTCCAATCAGGCAATGAGCTGTATCAGGGTAATCGGCTGGATCGGGGGCATATTGCTCGCCGTGCGGATCTGGTGTGGGGCGAAGCCGCGGAAGCGCAGCAAGCCAATGAGGATTCCTTTTTCTACACGAACATCGCCCCGCAGATGGATGACTTCAACCAGAGCAGCCAAGAGGGGATCTGGGGCCAGCTGGAGAATGCGCTCTATGAGCAGGTGGATGTTGAAAACCTCTGTGTGAGTGTCTTCGGTGGGCCGGTCTTCCAGCCTGGCGACCAGGTGTATCGAGGGGTTGGGCTGCCCTCGGAATATTGGAAACTCATCGTCTTCAAAGAAGGCGGCGTGTTGAAAGCGCGAGCGTTCCTCTTGACTCAGGATCTCGATCAGCTGCGTGTAGCGCTCATGTTGGATGAGTTTAGGGTCTATCAGGTTTCGGTGGGGGAGTTGGAGCAGCGGACGCAACTGGTATTCGGTGAGCCTGTACGCCTTGCCGATGACCTGTGGGCTCTCCGGACTGAGGACAATACCCCTTTGTCCGCTCTCACTGATGTTGAGTGGTAAGGAATTCTACATGTTCAAAATCGACCGTTTTTGGTTTCCCCGCAAGAAGAACGGCTACCAGGGCAGGGTGGGCCGAACGGGTCACCTTCGATGGCAGATCGTCGAACGGAGTCTCAGATGCTGAGTGGAGAGCAGGCCCGCAGGTGGTACCCATCTTTGACGTGTGAGTAGTCTCGTGCTGTTGTTACTAAGCCGGAATCGTCGAATGAAAGTACTGTGCACCCCGGAACCGTCATTAACCAAGTTAATGGACACATGAGAGAGAATGGTTCCATGGGGAAAACGTCGCGCAGACCGTCTCGTCAAAATCGAAAATCGTTTGGAACGACAGGCTCTGGACTCACTGTCACCATTGGTGCCAGCCCGCAGACGAAAATCAACGGCCAACCATCGTTTGCCGGAGAACTGCGACTCCTGAAAAGTTCATTGCTCTATGCAGATCATCTGGACCTTCTTGCACCCAGTGCGGCGTGGAGGGACACACTCACTCCACTGTTGCATACAAATACTGCCAATCCCCTACTGACAGTTGCGAAGCTTCCCAACGAGACTCTTCAACGCCTTGGAGTCACGAAAATTTCCCCTCAAGAATTTCGCGAAGCATTAAGGAAGTTGGCAGCAACGCCGCCCAATCACCCGCAACGGCGCGAAGCGGAGGCGCTTTGGCGTCCCGCGATCCTGAAGCTCAAGAAGGAAGCCACCGATTACCTGCACACCCCTGAAGGGTTGGAGCTGGATATTGCGTTGGAGACCGGCGCTGTCACCTTGATCAGCGATGGAACTCGCTTTGAGGACAGCCTAGATCAGCAACTTGAGTGGTTTCGTGATCGGCTCACCCAGGCGCTGGGGGCACCCAGCGCAACCGTTCTCCTAGATCAGGTATCCACTGAATACCTGCGTGCAACAGCAGACTACACCGAAGGGCTACCCTCGGTTGCTGGGAACCGCTCCCGTCGGAGCGCTCTCGGCACAGGGCTAGTGGAGCGACTACCCGCCTTCCCCGAGTCACCCATGAGCCACATCTTAGAAGCCCGTGAAGAACTCACCGAAGGTAGAGCCGCATACCGAGAGTCCGTGAAGGCGCTGGCCAGCAAACTCCAGTCCTCAGCCTTGGATGAAACTCTCCCCAGCGAAATCGACGAGATGTGGAACGATCAGGTTCGCCCCACCTTAGAAGAACTGCGCAAGAGTGCGACCAAGACGCGAGTTGCGGTAGAAACAGGCAAACGACTTTCCACCGAGGGATATGGGGTGCCAACGTTGTTGGTGGCGGTAGCGAACTTTACCGACCTCGCGGCAGCGCTTCCCACTCCCGCTGCTGCTCTGGCTGCTGTAGGCCGCATCGCCGCCGCTGCCGCACAGGAAGCATTTAGCACTCGCACCGCAGTACGAAACCACGACCTGGTTTATCTTCTCGACATCAACAAGAAGCTCGGCAAACGGTCGGGACGCTAACGAACCCGTAACCGGAACGGTCTGCGGGATCGGTATTTCGTTGATTCTGAAATTTTGAGAAATCAGGAACTGCACCTAGATGGCCTATTGTGGGCAAATGACAGAGGACTCCCCAAATGGCACCCACACTACACTCGGCCGCCAGTTTCGAACCCCAGCGCATCCTCAAGTCCTCGCTGCATTGGGACGGGCGCTCTACTGCTTTTTGAGCCTTGAAGAATCTGTAACAGCGATTCTCTTCGAAGCTGGAGCCGCGACTCTTCCTGAGTCTCGGGCAAAAATGGCGGGTCCCAAAGAGAGGGATCTTGAGAACCTTGCGGGCCAGTACAGGGCTGTGGATTCTGGAGTTGTCGTAGCGGACGCGCTCGATCTAGCCGTACTTGAATTTCGAAAGGCTCGAAAGTCAGTGCGCAATGTACTCTTGCACGCTCATCCATACACAGCTGGTGAAGATGGAAGAGGCAATTACCTTCCAGGTTTGGCCTACACTGCCCCAGATGGGAAGTCGTGGAAGACGATTTCCCCGACACCCGAGGACCTACTTGACCTAGCTATAGAGATCGAGCAGGCAATCGATCCGCTAGATGAGGCCCGTGTGGCTGTTCAAGCCCTGCCATTGTCGGCACTGATTCCTTGAAGTGAGAGGCAGACTGTAACCAAACAACGCATCTAAGCCAACCCGGAGAAGTTACAGACCACGCGTGACAACGCTTACCAAACCCAGGAAAAACCTCTCGCCTCGGTGGCCGAGGGGTTTTTCCTGTGTGGCATTGAAAAGAGCTAGCTATACAAGCCTGCATGGGCATGGGTGAAATTTCGGTTTCTGCTAACAGTTACGCCAGCCGAGACAAGAGCATCAACCAGCATTGACCGGTCATTCCACTCGTTATTTAGATTGAGCCAATGCATGCCAGCGATATCTGAAATATCGCGTGTTTTACCTCTGCGCACTAAGACTGTTCGTTTAGCGTCTATTCCCAACGCCATTCCTGCTTCAAGAATCACGTTCTGGCGCGCTTGCCCGGTTGGTTTTCTTTCGTCATAACCATCAAAAGGGTTATGGAATTCATCTTTTAGTCGTGCTTCGTCATCAGGAGTAAATATGACGATGACAGCTTGCGCATTATTCAGCCCTGCCTGGACGATTTCCAAAGTAGTAGGTGAGGAAGAATTCGTCAGTCTACGGGCTTCTGCCCAGTCGAGAGATGACACCTCGATATATCTCAGAAATTGCTCAAGGGTGTCTTTGGTCTGGGTGTCGCGCCCATGGACGATGAAAACTTTTCGCGGGTCTTTGCTTTGAGTGGGGGTGGTCTTCACGTCTTCAAAACTTCCATCCCAGGTCTTCTGTGGTTCAGGCCATACCTTCTTGTCAACAACTTTTGGTTCAGGAGAAACAGGTTCAGCAGTTTTCTGTTGATTTGATCCAGTAAAAATAGGTGGGTTGATCCCTTGTTCGTCGGATACGAAACCGTCTCTCAGCAGCTGATTTTCGATCTGTTTGAATGCAGGGTGTTCTCTCCGCTCTTCACTTTTTGCGTCGTAGTAAAAGATTTCGTTGATGATCTGCATGAAATCACTATCTGCCTGAGTTTTCTTAGCTATCTTCTCGACCATCTCGATAGCTCTTTTAGCTTTCGTTGAGTCGCTTATCTCTGAATGGTCGCCAAAACCCATCCAAATGGTGCTCAGAGCGTCGTGCGTTATGTGTTCGTTTGTGCCGAGGGCCTGAGCGATCTTTGAAAGCATGTAGCGAGAGAAAAATTCTGTGGTCATCTCGATATTCTATGTGGGCTTGCTAAACGCAACCGCCACTTAATCTGTCGTACATGCGGGTAACGCGCAAACCCCTCAACTTTCAAAAACCATCGTTTTTGAAATGATCAGCAAAACCCAGGCGACACTCCGGCCATCGTACTGTTTGCCCAACGCGATAGTACGGATTTCGGATGGGACTTGCAGAACGCACTTATCTTTGAAGGTATGAAAAACCTGCACCATCCCCTTCATGTCGAAGCTCCAATGACGATATGCTATAGGGCAAAATTGGGTACTATGATGCGCCGTACGCCAAGTGCCAGAGTTGGCAGTGAAGGCATGACCCAAGCACAGCTTGCATTCGAGAGCGACCTCGGATGGATCTTTCGCGTCCAGCCCACGGAGGACTACGGGATCGACGCACATGCTGAGGTTGTGGACGGCGAAGATGTCCGGGGACGCCTCGTGGCCCTACAGGTTAAAAGTGGTTTGAGCTGGTTCAGTGAACCCGGACCCGGCGGCTGGTGGTTTCGCCCGGACACGAATCATGTGAACTATTGGCTGGACCACTCCCTGCCGGTGGCGGTCGTTGTCTATCACCCAGAGACGAAGCTATGCCACTGGCAGCTCATCCGGCGCGACACGCTTGAACGGACATCCACGGGTAATTGGAAGATTCTTGTACCGGAGTCCCAGATCATTGACGAGAGTGCACGCGCTCCGCTCGGTACCGCCGCCGATGGCGATCCTTATGAACTCCGAATTCGAGAGCTCCGTCTAGCGAAGCCCTGGATGGAGATGCTCGCGAACGGTACAAGACTGCTGGTCGACATGGAGGAATGGAGCAATAAGTCCTCCGGCCGGGGTGCGATCTCAATCGGCATCGATCATGAGAACGGCAACGATGCGGAGGAACTGGTTCGCTGGCAGTTCCTAATCGGTCCGAGGAGCTACGCCGAGGACGTGGTTGGGCTGTTCGCTTGGGCCCAACTTGATGTCCACGAGGAAACATACGATGATGCGGAATACGACCTGTATGTGACCGAATGCTCGACCTGGGACGAGGGCGATCAGTACTTCCGTGAGTCATACGAGGAATGGAAGAGCGAACGAATTCCATCAGGTATCCGTCCGTATCGGAATGATTCGGGCGAGGTTGATGTCTATCGTCTTGAAATGACCCTTAACGAGCTCGGGAAGTCCTTCCTCATAGTTGACGAGTTCGCCATAACTGGGAGCCGTCAGCTGACAGGTGGCCTTTAGTCCGAACCGAATTGGTATTATCTCGTTGGGAACAGACTCGCTGGCCTCGCCTGCGTCCGCTGGAGATCATCAAATACCCCGGGAGTACTTTTCTAGTACTCGATGGAGAACTCACGATAGGCGCTATCAGCGTCGACGACCGTCAGTGCTGCTGCGCGAACGGAAGGCAGCGTAAAGTCAAGAACGCGGAGTTTTCCATCGATGCGTGAAATTGATTCAATCCGATGGAACCGATCGCCGTAGATGTCAGCGAAGCGTGCCATTCCACGGAGCTTTGCAAGTGCATCCGGAAGCCACGCACCATGAGGATCGACGATATTCGCCTGCACACCCTTCTCGGAGTTCACGAAGAACAGGAAGTCCGGACGCAGAGTCCTCCAATCACCATGACGGTCCTGATACGCCAAACTCATCGAGTCCCGCCCCCCGGTAGGGTTTCGATACCAAGCAAGCAAATTACCGCGCGCGATCTCGGTATCCAGCACTTCGATTTCATCCGGGTTAAGCTTCCCGACAGGGAACAGCCCCTCATCATCCGCTAGCAAGTGCAGTGACCGTCGTTCAAGGAGCTGGATGGAGTCACCAACGACTCGTTTAGTCTCTTCTTGGCGGTTCTTCGGCAGCGCCATCGAAATAAGTTGCGGGTCCGTGCTCATCGCGGTGATCTCTGCATAGAGACTCTGTCGCGTTTCAGAGAGATCCTTGATCGCAACCCGATATTGGCTGAGCCACTCATGCGCAATTCGGTCAGCTTCTGCATCCAAAGCTGGACGAGTTTGCGGAAGCAAAGCGAGTGCCGCAATCTGAACGTTGGCGTCCCGATAAACGTCCTCGTCATCGGTACCCGCAGCTAAATGTTCGACATAGGTACGGGCAACGTCCGGAGTGATCGTGCGAGCGCCAGCGCGATAAGCATCCTGGATCGCTCGATCATCGGCAACCTCTTTCCAGGTGGCATCCTGACGGAGCCCGTGGCGGGCATGGCCGCGCACAGTGCCTCCCGCCACAGTTAGAACGTCATCGATAGCCTTGGAGAGGTCCTTCGCGTACTGAGCTGATAGCCCATTTAAAACGCCGTGGAGACGCTCGTGAGCGATCTTTCCGGCGTCGGATAGCAGACGGTCCGCAGCCAGCGCATGGGCCAACGCGGTGACCCGCTTAATGGGATTTGCGTGTTTACGAGGTAGCGTCTCTGCCGGCAATGCCTGGAACAGCTCCCAAACTTCGTCCGGTATGGTGTTATTCGGCATCATGACCTGGGGATTAACCAAAACGCGCGGACCCACGGTCTCGCCTGTGGGCAGGTCATTCCCCATAATCCGTTCCAACACAAGACTGGCAGTGGTTTTGTTGAACTTCGGCAGAATGCACTCGACGCTGTTGAGCATGTCGTTACCCTCAATGCGTCGAGCAAGTGGCGTTCGAATCATACGACCGAGTAGCTGTGTAATGTGAGTTTCATCCTTGGCTGGGCGGAACGACACCATGACCTCGGCGCGCGGACAATCCCAGCCCGTACTGATGGCATCCTTAGCGAGCAAAACACGCACGTATGCGGCGTCCTGAACACGCTCCGGAGAAATGTATGGGACGCTATGAGGCCCGAATGTCTGCGCGCTGTGGTCACCGAAGACATGTGCGATTGCGTCAGATTCCAGCTCCGGCCACTCATCGCGGATCACGTCAATGGCTGAAGCAACTTCTGCAGGGGAGGGCTTGTTCGGCACCTGTAGCACCATGAGCGGCTTGACCGGCTCCTCGCTTTGGCCGGCAGAGTACATTGCCCAAGCATGTGAAAGTGCTTTCACCTTCCGGATTCCGCGGCGCAACAGCACGGTGCTGAAATCTCCGGTCTCAGCCGGGAAGTCAAGAACGATATCGTCCTTGAGCAGACCAGACTCCTGAATGCGCACGGGATCAACCTGCACAGTTGCGAGGTGGACACGGTTGGACTGCACCTCGGCCGCGCTCATCGCGTCCTCGAAGCGCTGTACGGTCGCAGATATACCCCAGACTATCGGTATGGCCGGTACGTCGCTGTGACCGTTGATGAGCCGCTTGACGATAGTTGGAGTCTCGGACGGACGCTTGCCCATACCCCGGTGCGCCTCATCGAGAACCATATAAAGCGTTAGACCATCGTCCTCGATTGTATTCCTCAGCGTGTCCCAAAATGTGAACGGTACCGTGTCAGGATGCGCGTCGAAGCCCGGCAGAGCGTCCGCGTCATCGCGGCCCCGCACGAGCAGGCTATTCTTTGAAAGCTTCGACGTGTTCAGGAAGTAAACGTTGCCCGCTTGGAGCTTCTGGTAGCGGAACGGGTGCTCGACTGTTACTAGTCGGTTCCTCAGACGGTCGGAGGCCTGTTCCAACCGGTGCCTGGTTTGCTGATTCAAGGCGGGATCGTCGCTAAACCAGAGCACGACCGCTCCAGGGTCCGGCGCAATAGCGTAGTCATCACTGCCCCAGAACAAGGCCTCGATGACCGCAGCGGCCATCACGGTTTTGCCGGCACCTGTGGTCGCTGTCAGCGCAACAGAGGAAACACGCTTGCTAGCACTCCGGTAGAAGTCTCGGGCCGAAGTTAGCTCGTGCAGCGTATCCCCGACAGCGTCGGCCTGGTAGTCCTTCAAGGTAAAACGCATTAGAAGTCCCCCGTCATCTCGCAGTTGCGGAGATAGTCTTCGTATAGGCGCACGGTTTCCAGATTTCGGATTTCGTCGGCGACTTGCTGGTATCGGCCCTCATCGTCGGTGACGATGTACGCGATCCGAATACTGTCTGCCGCACGGATTGCTTCGATGAACGCGGCGGAATCATCGAGGTCACGTAGGATGCCGTAACTATCAGTGATTGCCCATCCACCTTCGATTGAGTCGATACGTGGGCCGACTGCGCCGGCGCGCAGCCAGAGCATTGGCGCGATAGCGGCGAAGGATCGATCGACTCCAACCAGCCACTTAGACTCATAGGTCAGCGTGAAAAATGCTGCGTTCTCTTCGAACCCGTCGGATATAGGAAACTCATCGACGAACTTATAATCGCCCTTAACCGGTTCACCGTCCGGGGTTTTACCGGTGATCGCGGCCCGGATGCGCGGCTTGGTGACATAGTCGCAGATACCTAACTTTTCCCACTCGGGATCGCCAGGGCGCAGGCCCTGTCGCCGCAGTTCGGCCTGTTCGTCGGCTGATACCTCATTGTTCGTCACTGAGATGCACTGACGGCGACCGCCGTCCTGCTTGTTGAGACGCATCACAGCGTGCGCAGTCGTTCCTGAGCCGGAGAAGAAGTCCAAGATAATCGCGTTTGGTCTATTTTCAACGAAGAACCGCAAGGTATCCTCGACGGCGTACAGTGATTTCGGAAAGGGGAACTCGCGACTCGGCAAGAATGAGTCTCTGAGCAGCCGCGACCCGTACTGTGTCGCATCATGCGAGGGAATGCGCCATTGAGTCCCAGGGATTGCCCGAACAAGATCAGTTTCATCCTTCTCGAAGAGCAGCGAACCATCTGGCCTCCTACCGGAAGACGTGTACTCGCCGTTCATGATCTTTGCGTACTCGCCGTCTTTAAGAATAGAGACCACAAATCCGCGTTTCAGATTTCCGCTGATACGGACTCTACCCTGAGCTTGGCGACGCTCGAACTCACGCTTACTCCACATCCAACGGCCTTCCGAACCATCTTTGCGGATTGGCAATACAGGTACCGTTCCTTCGATGGATGGCACGTCTGATACTCCCGCAGGCAGTGGATCTCCGACATGAGAGATGCTTGGGCCAGCCGGATTAACATAGATTGGGTAAAATCCCCCGGGAGAGTCCTGCCGTCTTGCTCCGCCGCCGGAACGTCGCAACATGTCCCATCGTGGTACACCAGTATGGGTTCGACCTCTCGATGACACCCATTCGCGTGAGAGTAATACGCGGCTCGCTACGGCGGTACCCAGCCGGACGAAGTAAATGTATTCGTCAACTCTTCCGAAAGACCCAGGTCGCGCGGACGCCGCCGGATTGATTTGGGAACTGACCATCTGAATTTCTGCTTCGGGGAATGTCTGTTCTAGCAGAAGGCCAAGACGCAGATACTCTTTTTCGTCGATTGTCACGATCAGCACCGAGTCATGTGGCTTCAAAAGCCTTTTGGCGAGCTTCAGACGTCGTTCCATGAAAGCCAGCCATTTTGAGTGCCGGTAGAGATCGTCGTTCGCTACATAGTCGTTGTTGTATTTCCAGTCGCGCGCACCCGAGTTGTACGGGGGATCGATGTAAATCACGTCCACGGATTGTTCATGCGTGAAAGTAAGTTGTTCCAAAGCATGGAAATTCTCGCCGTTAATAACGGTGTGGAATGGCTTATTACCGCCGCGCTCAACTGTTCCATCTGGTCGGAGCCCGGGGTAGATGCGATCACGGAATTCAGCTACGAGAACTAAATCGTCAAGTGGTACGGAAGCGGTTTCGATCTCGGAACCCTTCGGGGTCGAGAGGTCAGCAGTGTCTCCAGTGATCGCATCGACGGTCCAGATTCGCTGGTCGCCGCGCTGCGTAATTCCTCGTGGAGGAAGCACGCGAACCTTGCTCATCTTGCGGATCTTATGGCCCGGCAGTTCAACGGCTTCGGGTGCATGACGCTCGAAGTTCAAACCGAATGGGAGGCGTTTTTGCAGGGGAGCAATCTCTTCTGCGAGATCTTTAGCAAGCTGCGGGTCGAGCTGGCTCGCGGTGCGAAGCAGATCCGTCAAGCGAGACATTCAAATCCTTAAGTTCATAACGATACAAGTCCGCTGTGGTGAATAAGAAGAAGCGAACCTTCGACATGAATCCTATCGCTGACGCTACGTCGCTAAAGAATCGGAAGGCCTCAACATCAACTTGGGCTAGATGCAGCTCCTGCTGAAGGCGCATATGGCTGAAAAGTTTAGGCCGAAAACCATCGCTAATGGGATGCAGGATCAACTGCTCGCGCATTATCCGTCAGTGAGTGGATTCGCAGTCTTTTCAGATTCCCGAAACCTGATTTCGGAACGGTATTTCCCACACTCCATTGTCAGTGGTTTACGGGATGCAGCTGACCTCAGATTTTTTGGCTAATTTTTAGATTTTGAGTCGTGCCCGTAAGAGGTTGTGTCTCCAATGGTTCCGTCTTGCGGTCCACCCTGGATAGAAGATACTGACCCGCTGGGAGAGACACGGCCATCTGGATGCCGCAAGCGTCTGTTCAGGGGAACCGGGCGAAGAACTGCCGGTGAGGCCCACGTCATGGCGTAGCAGGCCGGTGCTCCCTTAGGCTTGGCCGGAGCAATCCCATTTCGCTTTACCTCGGGGCGCGGGTCCTGCACTTCAGCAAAGACTGATTCTTCATAACTGGTCACGGTTCTTGTGGGTTGCTGAGTAAATCTCTCTGGTCTTGACCTATACCTGTTACCGGGCAGTAAGGTCAGAGGCCATAGAACTATTGGACAACCCAGGAGTTCATGTTGAACACCCACCGCAAAGACATTCATCTATCTCTCTCGCATGATCAGTACGATGATCTGACCAGCGCTTTGGAGACCCACCGCGACGGTATGGAACAGTTCGTCAAGGAGTCGGCTTTAGGTTTCGGTTTAGAAACCACTTATTGGTCTCACCGCGTTGCAGAGGTCCAAGGACTGCTCGAAGCTGTGCATCGTCTCGCGGCAGGCGAAAGCCCCGACGCGGTAAAGCACCACCTGCAGCGCCTTTCCCCCGACTCACAGGAGCATCCGCACTCGTAGCACGCACCACAGGAGCGCTCGATTGCTGAAGCAAAAGCTTAACCTGCTCAGATTCCGAAGCTGAACGATGCTGTTCAAACCGGTGACAGAGCGGCGCAATTGAAGACTGGCTGGTAGAGAGCCGTTGCTTTAGCTGTGCGGCATGGCCGATTACTGGCCTCGAGCCGCAATGCCCTGCGCAACGCGTTCCCCTTTCCTGCCTTCCGATGGTGTGCGGAAAGGATCAGAGGCTCAAGCGCTGCCCGTAGGTTTTCGTCTCTTTCGTTGGATAGAATACCGGGATGGGCAGTGCCACTGCGCAGGAAGCCCAATACTTCACTCGGAAAGTGACCGCTCCCTGATTCTCTGTGCGGGCAAACAGCTCGTGGATCTGAGTTGCAGCTTCTTCCGGATTGACTGGCTTCAAGGCGGGGTTCGGCGTGGAAATATAGAGGAATTTGAGTTCATCAGAGCCAGCGTCGAGCATGGCGACCAATGCCGACCGTCCGTGCATGGATACTAATCCCATGACGTCGTTGACCGGTTCGGCAGGCACAGCCATGACCACTGGCATTCCCTGAGCCCAACCGTGCGCGGTGAGGTGTGCGCGTCCTTCACGTGATCCGAGCAGATCGCTCACGCGTTCGGCAGTTTGTGTTCTTACGAGACGTCCTGGCATTGGTACTACCTCCACTGTGTTCGTGAGTCTTCCGAGTGATCCCCATCAGCTTGGAACAAGACACAACGCAGACTGGCTGCCTGTCGTTACGGTTCTTTAGTGTGTTGTTTCCACCCTAAGACGATCGACGCAACAAAGCTACCGATGCAGATGAACGTTAATAAAAGTTCACGTCAACTCATCAATTAGCGGATTTTTTAGGGAACTGCATTGCCTGTGGAAAGAAAATCTGCATTAAAGGAAGATGCTGAAAAATGACTAGTCAGGCAGGTAAAGACAGGGAGCCGCGTGTTGCTCAGAGCGTATATGAAGCGTCGAAACTGGGGATCGGCAAGGATTCTCAGAAATTTAAGAGGTTTGACTAGGGCATTGGCACAAGGTTCAGCGATTATCAGATGACAGCTGGGCATCCGCCGCCCTGTTGTCGTTGCTGACATAGAGGGGGATCTGGTGGAGCGCGGCGCTATGAGCCCAGAAATGGACGCGAAAGCGCGTGATCCTATTCTCGCTGTGCCTGACGCAGAGTTCCGCGAGCGTAGTTCCCGAGGGCAGAGGAACAACTCTGGTGAAGATGGGACTGGGGACGGTGACATGCCAGAGTTGCAAGGCGTCAGTGTGAGCGTCAGTGAGCACCAGGAGCACAGTCCGCCCATGGACGGAAACGAAACCCATGACTTCTTCTACCAGCTCATCTCGGTGTGCGAAGACTACCGGCATGCCTTCCACCCATCCATAAGCGGTGAGGTGCCTTAACGCTTCAGGGCAGTGCAGCAGCTCATTGAGGCGCTCGGTGGTGTGGGTATGTAGTTCAGGGGTGTTCATATCTTCCTCCGTTGAGGTCAGCTCTCCCTAAGCTGACCGACCACGTGCGTTACTGCATTATTTTATGCAGGTGCGTTTCCCCGGGTGTCGCTTGCGGCGCTCGGTGATCTTCGTGGAGTGATCTTCTGAGAATACTCCCTACTCGGAGAATAAGTTATCTATACAGTGGAAGGGGCTGGCGTCTCAGCGTCGGAGGTCTGACTGTTAGCTTTACTTCCGCGGTCAACGCGCGGTTCCGGCTGACAAAGGATTGCCACCAAGGCCTTATAACGGTGGTTGGCCATGGAAGCGTTTGAAACTGTAGAGAATCATCGTCAAGGCTAAACCGCCTGAGGCAATGAGTGTTACCCCAGTTCCCCACCCGCCAGCTAACCACCATCCGCTGTCCAGCGGCCACCAACCGGGGGCGGGGAATCCGATGCCCCAGATGATCCCCATGGCGATGACGCTGAGACCGCCTAGTGTGCTGAATATGATTCGCGGCCACGTTTGCACTCCTTTCGAGGCAAGCCGCAACGCTCGGAATTTTATTGGCCGCAGCAATCGTTTAGCCCAGGGATACCTCAGCGCCAATATAGCCAGGCCGGCCGTAACGCACAGCAATCCTGGTCCAGGAAGCACCAAGGCTGCGATACCGATTAGAACCAGCACCCAGCCGGCAATCTCAAGGGCCCTATGCTTTACCCAGGTAGGAATCACCTGTTGCGGGTTGTCTGCATTGTCCATCAAAACTCTCAACTGGTAGGTGAACTGCTGAAGGCCGTGGCGCCATCTTGGCGGCCTTTCTTTCGTTTATCTTCTTCGTAATCGGTTTATACTCGGTTTGGTCATTTACGTTCCGCCGGAAACGATTCAGGCTTGCAGCTTTCAGGCTATGGGCTGACATCAGTGGAGGGAAGAACTTGCAGGTTTTTCACACTCTGAGTATTTCTTGTCAGGCATCGTTCTTCGTGTAGGACAGCGTCAAAGGGCGTTAACTTTCGAATGCGTCGAGGCGCCGATAGAGCGTTGCTCTGGACATGCCTAAGTCCTTGGCGGATTGGGTGGCTTGCTCGCCGGCCTAGATGAGTTTCGTCGCGGTCCGGATCTGCAAGTCGGTGACCGTTAGCCGGCGGCCCACGATGTCCCCTCCCGTAAGGCGGTCAGTTGCCGGAACGTACCCCTGACTGACTTGAACTTACGAAGTTTCTTGGATTCATAGGAAAGTCGACTGTTCCGTTAACCTATCCTGTGAAGTGACCGGTGGCGGGGCGTGAAACGGAACGATCTTGTCCTACCTCGGAATGCCGAACGCTCCCATCGAAAACGATGATTTTTGGGAACATGAAACGCTCCATTGGAATTGCTAGCTCGAATGGCGCGTTTTTCACGGTTTTTATTTTCACGGAAGTAGGCACCAGAACTATTTCAGTGCCAGCTATCCGAGTGCGCAGGAAATATTATCCTGAATGCCAGCTGTTAGTTTTTAGAAAATCAGGTGGCTAGCAAAAAAGCTGCATTAGAATAAAAGTTCCTCCTTCACACAACATCATGACGGAATCCCTCTATAGTGATTGCGGTGGGGAGAAGAATTCAGCAGCCCCCAAGATGCTGAATTTGCCAAGAGCCTCGTCTTAGACGGGGCTCTTCGCGTGCCTGAGGCACCACAACTCCCGCATTTTTGTTCCATGCATGACTGTCAGTTTTTCGGCAGCTGAGTTCAGCGCAAACTGCAGTGGCTAGTAGTGGTTATGAGTATGGCTATCGTTGCAAGTCTTTGATTCTGCGGTATAGCGTTGCCCGGGACATTCCCATATCTCGGGCAACTTGGGTAGCGGGTTCACCGGCCTCGATGAGTTTCGAAGCTGTGCGGATCTGGGATTCGGTGAAAGTGGGGCGTCGGCCACCGAGGTCGCCACCGGTGGTGCGGCGTTTGGTGACGGAGTCATTGACCCGTTCCCGTTTAATTTCCAGCTCCATTTGCGCGAGTGCTGCCATGACAGTGAAGACCATGGCACCCATGGGTGTTTTGGTGTCGACGTCGCCGCCGCCAAGATTGAGCACGCGCAGTCCGATATTCCGTTCACGCAGTTCTTCAGCCAGTTCGAGCATTTTCTGGGTGGAACGCCCGAGCCGGTCCAAGGTGGTGATCACCAGGGTGTCATCCAGGTGCAGCGACTCGAGGGCTTTGTCCAACCCCGGTCTTTTACTCAGCGCACCTGATAGCCCGTGGTCGATATAAAGATCATCGCGCCGGACTCCGGCGGCGATGAGGTCTTGGATTTGCCGGTCAGTGTCTTGGGCTTTGGTTGATACGCGGGCGTATCCGATCAGCTTGGTCATGAAATCCTTGAAAAGTGTCTTGCAACTAATGGTGTTGACATCATTCTATGACATTGGTTGAGACACATAGTTGCGAGAATTTTGGATCGTTGAGTTTTCAAGGATTTTTAGCTGGGGGAGTGAGGATCGATGAGACGTCTTGCAACCCATAGGTTGGAAGACGTCTCACCTCGAACAAGCTGTCGTTATGAACCGTCCCGGAAATCATGCCGCCGTCTTATGTGCGGCAGCGTCGGGAAACGAGCCTGTCATTTCATCATAGTAGGCACGCTCAAATTCCTCGGGAGTTTGGTGATCCAGCGAGGAATGCAAGCGATCATTGTTGTACCAAAAGACCCAGTCGAAAACGACCTCAACGACATCTGATTCGGTCTTCAACGCACCACTACGGAAGGGAGAACCCTTGGCCACGGCTTCATTCTTGAATAATCCCATGACCGTTTCGGCAGCCGCATTGTCGTAAGCATCCCCGACACTGCCAATCGACGGAACCAGCCCCTCAATTTCTAAGGTGTCGGTGTAACGGATCGAGGTATATTGCGAGCCAGCGTCCGAATGATGTAGAAGTCCCTTGTCAACTGGTCTTTTGGTGTGTTTTCGGCGCCATAAAGCCATCTTCAAGCACTGTTCCACGAAGGCGGTGTCTTTCACCGTGGAGGTTTCCCACCCGACGATCGCCCGTGAATACAGATCGATCACCAAGGCCACGTAGACGAACCCGGAATACACCGGCACGTAAGTGAAATCTGTGACCCAAATACGGTTAGGGGCACTGGCGCTGAAGTTCCGATTCAGTAGGTCGCCAGCTCGTTTGCCGTCCTTGCCAGGGATCGTGGTGCGGGTCTTACGTCCACGAATCAGGCCGTTCATGCCCTCGTCACGCATGAGTCGGTCAACGGTGTGTTTGGAGACCTCGGGGAAGCCGTTGCGCCGCAGCCAAGCGGTCATCTTTCGCCGGCCATAAAGGATTTCTGGCTTCGGTCTTCCTTTAGCGTCTAACACTTTGAGGCTGCGTAACGTGTCAATGACCTTGGCATCTTCAACTGCTCGCAGGGCCGGAATCCTTATTTTCCAGGCCCGGTAGGTTCGTGCGGCGACCTGCACGCCCTGCTCACGCAGGACGGCGCAGATCGACTCGACCGCATGACCTTCGGCCCGCTGCTCATCAACGAATCGGCAGATTAGCGGCGGCGAGGGTCGAGTTCCCTCGCGAAGAAAATCGATGCTGCTTTCAAGATTTCGTTGGCTTCCTTCAAATCCCGATTCTCCGCCCGCAACGTCTTGAGCTCATCGAGTTCGGTAGTGGTTGGGCCGTCCTTCTCACCGGTGTCGACCTGGGCTTGGAGCACCCAGTGACGCAATGATTCGGGGCCGACATCCAGCTTCGGAGCCAGAGCCTTGCACGCTGCATACACGGAAGGATATTCAGAGAGCCGGTCCACAACCATCGCTACGGCGCGGTCACGAACTTCGGCAGGATACTTCTTGGGCATGGTTTCTATCTTTCTCTCGAAAGACAGCGGCATCAAATCAGGGACGGTTCAGTGTCACCGCTGTTTCGAGAGATCACAGTTTGCCGTTAATCAGTCAGTTCTTTGCCCCTAGATTCTGCCAGAGCCGAAGCTGTCGCCGCGGATATCAGCAACAGCACGATCGAGTAGATCGAGAATACTACGCTTCCTTGATCCCCCAACCAACTGTCCAAAGCAGCTTGGAGATAAGCAGCTGTACCGCCGAACAACGCCACGCACAGTGCGTATGGAGCGGCAACCCCGATCGTTCGTATAGAGGTCGGAAACAGTTCTGCATACACTGCGGGCATGATGGCTGCCGAGCCGGAAATGAATATCAGCATGACGGCCATGGCAATGAAAAGTTGCCACCATTCTCCACGCACAACGAACGTCATCGGGAACTGCATCACTGCGGCACCGATGGAGGAAATGATCAAAACCGGCCGACGGCCAATGCGATCCGAAAGTTTGCCCCAGAACGGCAAGGCGATCATGAAGACGAGGTTCGCGCCCACACCGACCCAGAGTGCTTCGGATGGCTCCATACCTAGAGTTGATATGGCATGGGCCGGAGTGGCAACGGACCAGATGTAGTAGACCACCGTCAGTCCTACGGTGAGACCGATGACCTGCAGAGCCTTAGCTCGATTGGCCATGAAATCCTTGATCAGCGAGGTCTTCGGCCGGCGGGAATCAGTTTCTGCATGTTTGTGTTCAGTGAACTGCACTGTTTCCTTTAGTCGTGTGCGCATGACCAGAGCATAGAGGCCGAAGAGAGCTCCCAATGCGAAAGGAATACGCCAGCCGAAGCTATCCATCTGCTCGTTGGTCAGAACCAGCGTGAAGATCGCGCCTAACAACGTTCCAAAGACTATTCCAGCAGTTCCCGAGAAATAGATCAGAGTCGAGTAGAGACCTCGCTGGGGTGCTGGGGCCATCTCGGCAAGATAGGTCTGTGCACTAGGCAATTCCCCGCCGTGAGCCAACCCCTGGATAAGCCGGGCAATAAGAAGCATAATCGACGCGAATACCCCCATCACGGCAAATCCCGGGGTAACGGCGATGATCAACGACCCAAAAGCGGCCAGCCCTACGGCCAACGTCATTGAGGTCTTACGCCCCACCCGATCGCCGATCACGCCGAAAAGCACACCGCCTACCGGGCGCGCAATGAATCCGACGGCGAAGATTGCCATAGTCGCAAGAAATGCGCTGGTGGCGTCTTGCGGTGAAAAGAGATTTCTGGCGATATATGGTGCAAAGGTTGCATAGATAGCCCAATCGAACCATTCCACAGCGTTACCCGCTCCAATGCCGAAGAGGGTCTTGCGCAGTTCTTTGCGGCCGTTTGGCCGGTGAATAGCCGGCGAAACTTCGCCGAGTCTTGGAGTGTTCATTAAAATTCTCCGGTCCAAAGTTAGCGGGAGGACAATTCAGCGAGCCTGCTGATTGCCAGATGTGTGTAGAGTGCGGTACCCCTAGGCAGAACATCATCAGAGAATTCTGCGTAAGGAGAGTGGTTGAATTGAGCTTCGGAAGCTTCAACCCCCGGCGACAGTGCGGAGAGGAAAATGAAAGCTCCGGGAACGCGTTCCAGCACTCGGGAAAAATCTTCCGACCCAGCCAAGGGGTTTGCCATTTGCGCATAAGCAGTTGAGTCGAAGAGCTCGATCACCGCTTGCCGGGCGAAATCGGTCTCGTCTTCGTGATTAACCGTCACCGGATATTCAGGACGCAATTCAATCTCGACTTCCACGCCGTGAGCGGCGGCAATTCCTTGCAGCAGCTGCGGAAGGGTCTGTCCCAGCGCGGCGAATGATTCATGGCTAAACGAACGCACCGTCGCCTCGAAGCGCGCTGTCTCGGGAATAACATTGCGGGCGTGGCCGGCTTCGAATACGCCCACGGATATCACCACAGGATCGAAGACATCGAATCTACGGGTGATCATACCCTGCATCGCGCTCACCATTTCGGCTGCAACATACACTGGATCCTTGGCCAGGTATGGCGCGGAACCGTGCCCGCCCTGGCCATGGACAGTGACGAATAAACCGGCTGATGAGCTCATCACTGCGCCCGGGCGGCTCATGAACTGTCCTGAAGTGCCTAATGCACTCATGACATGAAGTCCAAATGCAGCGTCTACTGTAGAGCCGGCCGCCTCCAGCACTCCTTCGCCGATCATGTGCCCGGCCCCGTCGAAACCTTCCTCCCCGGGCTGGAACATCAAAACTACGTCTCCAGGTAGCTGCTCGCGCCGATCAGCAAGAAGCGTGGCTGCACCTGCGAGCATCGCGGTATGCAGGTCATGGCCACACGCATGCATGGTATTTCCCGTTTGTGAGGCGTAGGAAGCCCCTGTCTTCTCCTTGACGGGCAAAGCATCCATGTCTGCGCGCAACAGCACACTAGGAGCTTTCGCTTCTGCCGCTCCTCCACGCAGTACGGCGGTAACAGAACTAAGTTCCTGACCCAAAGTCACTTCGAACCCTAGCGGTTCAAGCCATTCCAGAATGCGTTGCTGGGTCAGAGGCAAGTCCAACCCGACTTCGGGCTGCCGGTGCAACTCATGCCGGAGCCTCTGAATCTCGGGTGCCAAGTGAGCTGCATCGCTGACAACGCTTTCCTCAGTACTCATTGTGGGCCTCCTTTACCATTGACAAGACGGCATCTTATGATGCCAATCACACTATTTATGATCAGGCTGAAAGCATTACAGCTGCTCATATTGAAGGTTTAGTTGCTTTTCAGGCCGAATAAACCGAAAATAGTTGCACGATGACAGATTTAGAGCTGGCCCATGATGATTTGGAATTGGTGCATGCGCTGCAGATCGCACCCCGATTAAGCTGGACGGAGCTAGGCAACGTACTGGGGCGGCATCCTACGACCCTGTCAGAACGCTGGAAACGGCTACACTCCCAGAGGCTTGTATGGACTTTAGGACATTTGGGAGGCAGGCCTCAGATGAACTGCACCGCATTGCTCGATATCGAAGTTGAGCCTCGGCTCATGGAAGATACTTTGCTTAAAATATGTCAGATACCGGAGGTCAACTCCGTCGATAGCGCGTCACGGCATGCCGATTACCGGCTTACCTGCATCACATCAAATTGGCTGAACATGACCCGTCAGGTGCTTCCGCAATTATGGGCCATTGCCGGCGTCTTGAGAATCAAAACCTCCCTCTGCACCCATGTATATGCCAGCGGTGACCAGTGGAGACTCGATGTTCTCTCGCGCCAGCAAGAGGAAGAATTGCGCGAGCTAGCACCGACTCCACAAGTTTCAACGGGCGCGATCCCTCCGGCTTTATGGCCCTGTCTAGAAGTTCTACAGACCAACGGCCGCGCCACGGCCAGAGATATCGCGCTTTCAACCGGGCAACATCCTGCCACCGCAGCGCGTTTGCTAAATGCCTCACTCTCAACAGGAATGATCTTTATTCGCTGTGAACTAGCGAGCGACTATTCCGGATCGCCACTATGGGTGCAGTGGTTTACCAAAGTTCCGCCGGGCATGGAAGATCAAATCGCTCAATATCTTAGAACCTTCCGAAACCTTAGGCTGTGCGCGGCCACTACCGGCGAAGCAAACCTGGTTTTCAACATGCAGCTGCGCGAGCCCGCAGAGATTGCAAACATAGAGCGGAAGCTTACTTCCCAATTTCCACAACTGCGGATCCTCGAAACTTGTGTCGGGATGCGGAGCTATAAGCGCATGGGGTGGATCCTGGAATCTGATGGACGTTTCAGCAAGACTCTGGAAAGTACCCGTTCCATCTCTAGGATTTAGAGGTTTAATCGGATTGTAGCCCCGAATCCTGTTAATCCTGACGGGTGAGCGATGATATTTGGGTGGCAGAGATACAGGAATGGGCCGACGGCCTCGAGAAAATCCGCGAGCTGATCGGCGGCGAGTTCGCCCGCGCCGAGCCGCGGAACAACGCGGTCAACTACATCCGCGGGCTGCTCTCGGACGAAGAACGGAAGAACTCCTGGACCCTGTCCGAACGTGCCGGGCACGGCACCCCGGTCGGGATGCAGCGATTGCTCTCGACCACCGACTGGGACCCCGAGGCGGTGCGCGACGCCCTGTTCGGGTACGTGAAAAAGCACCTGGGCGGCCTACTGTGTGTGAGCGCTAAACTTCAGGCCGTTTCAGCCATGAAGGCGGGCCAAGTTGGCAGCTCATTTCAGGCCAAATGAACGCCAAGCGCCAGCCCCTCGGCAGCGGCTCGCGCGTAGAGACCAAAGACCGTCAGGATATGACGATGGTGGGCGGCCTGCCCCAACTCCCCGGTCAGGCGACCGGCAATGATTTCTTCAATTGCACGCATGCTTCGAGCGTATCAATACGAAGGCAGGCCTAACGCCAAGTCCACGGTAATAATCGGCCCTTACCTGCACGGCGACGATCCTGAATACCTAAGCGATGACGAGCCACTACAACCAAAAATCAGCGCGTCAACTAATGGCGCGACGACCAGAGTTACGACTTGTCCGGTTCCGCCCAGTCCAGTGCTGCGGCGAGTTCGTAGGCGTCGGGGAGTGCCTGCACAGCCACCGAGTCGGATCGGCGGAGTATCGGGAAGGGTGGTGGGGTCCCGCGCTGCGCGCAGGACCCCACCACAACCCGGTACAGGGGTCTTACCGGAGCCCAGGACCCGTTCTATCGACCCTTTCTGGTAGTGGATCCAGGCAAGTCATCTTCGGTCTGGATTTCCGGCGACACGCGTAAGTTCGTCAAATGACTACTGACTCACGCAGCTAGGCTCCCGGCGGTTCAAGCCGTGCCGTGCCAAAAACCTCAGAATCCCACGGGTAGCACGTCGCCAAATCGTCCGGATTCGGTAATGCGCGCCCCGTTGTATTTGAAGGTACGCAAGACAATGCGCCGGTCATCGATCGTCAGTCCGGGAATCGCGTGCAGGATCTTGCGTTCGACGGCGAGCGAATCCCAGGGGTTGTTCAGCCACACCACCATATGGATGTTGTTGGCGCCGGTGACCGCCGTCATGATGCGGATTTCGGGCAGTTCCGCCGCTAGGTTGGGGCCCACGAGCAGGATGTCATCGGGTGACATCGACCCCCAGAACACGGCGCTGACATTCTGTCCAAGCCCCTGGCGCACAATGTCGCAACGCACCGTGATGTAGTTGCCGCCAATGAGACGGTTGACGCGCCGCGCCGCCGCGGGTGGGGTGATCCCGGCACGCTGGGCGATTTCCCTGAGGCCCATGCGCCCGTTGATGCTCAAGGAGCGCACGATTTCCTGGTCTATCCCATCCATCGCGACATGGGTCTCTCCGCCGTGGGATTCCGGGTGGGTCGCCAGCCGGCGCAATTTGCGCATGGTGGCCGGCGGCAAGGCACGGAAATGCCAGTTGCTGGCTTCCACTAGCTGGCCTGTCACGGTTCGCACCGAGTAATGCAACACTCCGTCTAGGGAGCCAATGGTGGTGAGCAGGAAGTCGGCGAGGCTCTGCCCGGGGGCTGCGACCGTCACCAGAAGATGCGCGGATCCCGCAATGAACTGGATCGTCATGGTCCTGTGGTCCTGAAACAAGTCTTCGGCCACCTGGGTGACTTGGCTGTTGCGGCAAGTCAGTTCGATGAATGCCAATTCCATCAGGGCCGCCATGCCCGGCCCCGGGATAAAGTTCAAAGTGCCCTTCGTACTTCCTAGAGGAAGTGCGAAGGGCACTTTCGCGCGTGGCGCGGTAATCTTGCCGCGCTAGTCGTTCCTGTGTGATTTTGGGTCATTCCCAAAACGAGACGGACAATCCAGAGCGTGCTTAGCTAAGGCACTGCTGGAGAAGTCAGCGGTTCGTGACTAGCGACAGATCACTGCTAAATATTGCACACGGTGTCCCGTTTACTTTTCTTCCGGTGACTTCGGGGCTACCGGCGGAATATACATTTTGAGCTCTGAGCTGCTCAACCCGAGACGTTCACCGATCGATTTCTTGGATTCACCCGTCTCCAGCATCTGACCCACCACCTCCATGGCTTCACGTTGAGTGGTGGTCTTTTTCTGCTCAGCTGCCGCGCGAAGTTCCGCAATCTTCTGCTCGGTGTCTTCGTCAATCTTGGCGAGCTGATCCTCGTGGACGAAGAACCCCGCAGCCAGCTCGATCAGCTCCTCGTTACGGCGGGTGATCTCCTCGGCCTTCGCGCGTGCTTTCTCCCTCGCGGCTAACGCGGCGGAGGATTTGCGTGGCTTACTCATCTAATATCTTTTCCTTCACCATCTACAACAACAACTTTTTGGCGAGGGGACACCCCTCGCGCACCCCGGCCCAAAAATGCGTTAACGGACTTCACTGGCGCTCAGGCTCTGTCCTGCGTGGAGTTTTCCACCTGTGGACGGCCATGAGATCGCAAAACATCTCCACCCGCCCACACGTGGAAAACTCCACGCACGGTTTTACACAAGAGACTTGAACTGGGCACAGCTGCGACCCTATCAAACCCACCTTGGACACACCTGCACACAGCCAAGATCGCATGTGCAAAACCGCACCAAAAGAAAAAGTTTTGATGGTCAGATCAATCTTCCTTCCCGTGTGCCCCTCATCCTCGTCCCTCAGCTGAACACGTCCAGTCGACTTTGCGAAACGGTCAACGACCTCCGGCCAGGATTTTTTCCCGATTCTCAAAGAATAGATCTGTCACACCTCTTGCATCCTCGATAACTTTGGTCAGAATTGCTAGAATCGTCTGTGTGATGACCCTGCATAAGCTCAGCGCAGGGGACGGCTATCAGTACTACACCCGCGAAGTCGCTTCAGCCGATGAGCTGCGCACAGCAGACCGGACACTGGGGGATTACTACACCGTCACCGGTCACCCACCAGGAATCTGGGGAGGCCGCGGAGCAAAGAACCTCGGGGTCTCTGGCACGGTGACCGAAGAGCAGATGGAACTGCTCTATGGTCTGGGACAGCACCCCCTAGCAGGCCAGATCGACCCAGAGACAGGCACGAAGATCGAGGCGAAACTCGGTCAGCGCTACAAGCGTTTCGACCAGTACGATGCGGCACTGACGAAGAAGATCACCACAGCCATGGGTGACTTCACACGCTTGAAGCACCGCGAACCGAGTGCTGACGAACGCCGCATCATCCGCGCCAAAGCCGGCGGACAGCACTTCTACGAGCTGCATGGTCGCAAGCCTAAGGACAAGGAAGAGCTCTCCCAGTTCATCTCCCGCCAGACCCATAAAGGGTCCAACGCGGTGGCGGGTTATGACATGGTGTTCTCCCCATCCAAGAGCATCTCCTACCTCTGGGGTGTCAGCGACCGCAAAGTGCAAGTCGCCATTGAAAAGGCGCATCATGCGGCGATTGAAGACGCGATGAAGTACCTGGAAAACAACGCCACGTTTACTCGGCGAGGCAAGAACGGCGTCAGATCCGAGGACGTCGACGGTGGTCTGATCTACACCTCCTTCCGGCACTATGACTCACGTGACGGCGACCCGCAGCTGCACGATCACATCGTCGTCTCCAACAAAGTACTCGGCATGGACGGCAAATGGAGCGCCCTAGACGGGACCGTGCTTCATAAGTATGCGGTGTCAGCGTCCGAGCATTACAACGCCAAAGTGATGCAGTACGTCTGCAAAGAACTGGGAGCATCCCCAGTCGCTCGCACAGTCGAAGGCAAGCGTCCGATCATCGAAATCGGCGGGGTGCCGATGGCCGCGATCGAAGCTGCCTCCTCACGCCGGAGCAACATCAAAGAGAACCTTGCACAGTTGGTTGCTGGCTTTGAGGAGCGCCACGGACGTGCCCCGAACTCGAAGCAGCTGATTAAACTCTCCCAGCAAGCGACACTGGAAACCCGTGCGGCAAAGAAGAAAGGCCGTTCCCTTTCCGAGCTCACCGGGCACTGGCAGACCAAGTTCAGCGCTGTTCCTGGAGCGCTGACAGGTGATGATTTGTTCGCTGCGGTGCGTGCCTATTCGAAGGCCCAGAACCCGGACTACGAGCCCATAAACGTGCTGCCAGCGGAGACGATTGAAACGCTGGCGCAGTCGACCATCACCCGTCTGGAACAGAACCGGTCCACGTGGACGACGGCTCATGTGGAAGCCGAAGTGCGCCGACAACTCACCAACGAGTACCAAGCACAACCCATCGCAGACAGCATCATCGTTCAGATCCGGACCGCTGCTTTGGACTCCTTGAGCCTGAAAGTCACTCCTGATCTGCCCGTCCCAGCAGCCGTTCCCGGGGCGGTGACGGCTGTGCGCCGGTACCAGAAACCCCACGCCGCCCTCTACACTTCCGAGACCATTCTGGAAGCTGAACATACCGCGGTGCAGGCAGCCCGCACCGATGTCATCCCCGCGGTGACGCACGACGAATTCCAGCGCGTCCTGCAGAACTTCGACGGCCGGCTGAACGCCCAGCAGGTCGCTCTGGCCAAAGAGTTCTCCTGCAGCCCCAAGCTGCTGGTTGCCGGGATCGGGCCGGCCGGCACCGGTAAAACCACTTCCATGCGCCTGGCCGTCACCGCGATGCAGCACACCGGTCATCACGTCGTTGCGGTCGCACCGTCCGCGAAAGCAGCCTCCCTGTTGGGCAGCGAAGTCGGGGCCGAAGCAATGACCGTGGACCGGCTTTTGCGTGCACCGGAAAAGCTGAACCCCGGTGATATTGTCCTGATCGACGAAGCCGGAATGCTCGGCACCCCGCAGTTCGTCACCCTCGTCCTCCAAGCGAAAGAGCGCGGCGCTCTGGTGCGCGCCATCGGCGATGACAAGCAGCTTTCAGCCGTCGGCGCCGGCGGACTACTGCGCCTGCTGAACGCCGAAGAGCAACTGGTGAACTTGGAAGAGATCCACCGTTTCCGCAACACGGACGGCACCCCAAACCTGGAAGAAGCCGCAGCCTCCCTGGCACTGCGTGAAGCCCCCGCCGTGGGCAAAGACGACCCCTGGGCCTACTACCGCGCCGAAGTGAAGATCAAAGCCGGCACAGTGGACCACATGGCCGACCAGGTCTTTGCCGCCTGGCAGAAAGACACCAACGAGGGACTGAAATCCCTCATGCTGGCCGGAACCAACGCGCAGGTTCAGAGCCTGAACCAGAAGGCGCAAGCCTACCGGCTGCACAACGGCCAACTCGACGAAACCCAAGCACTGACCGGCCGGAACAACACGCAGATCTATGCTGGCGATGTCATCTTGACGAAGAACAATGACCGCCGGATCAGTGTCCATCAGGGCAAAGACTTCGTGAAAAACAACGACGCCTGGGTGGTGGAAGGCATCCAAGACGACAACCTGCTGGCACGCCACCAGCAACACCAAGGACTTGCGGTGATTCCTGCCGCTTACGCGGAACAGCACGTGATCCTCGGTTACGCAGATACCGTGCACACCGCTCAAGGTGCCACCGTTGATACGGCCCACGCACTGCTCACCAATCAGAGCGATCGTGCTGGAGCGTATGTGGCGACCAGCCGCGGCAAATACAGCAACCAGATCTATGTAGGACTGGCAGAAAACGAACGCACCGATGAAGTGCTGAAGGATATTGCCGGACGTACTGACCTGAATATCACCGCTCACGAGTCGATCACCCGCGAACACGACAAAGCCAGGGACCTTAACGGGCTGGGAGAGATCTACCGCGATCTGGCGGATCAAGCGCGGGACGCACGCTTTGAGCAGATCTTCCGCACCGTCGTCGGGGAAAACACTGCCAGCACGTTTATTGCCGATCCGGCCTGGGGTGCTGTCAACCGCCATCTGCAGACCGCGGAATCCCAAGGAATCAAGCTGGAAACGCTGTTGGCTGACGCCTACCACCAGCGCGAATTCGCTAATGCTGACCAGCCAGCAGCCGTGCTGGCATGGCGCATGGAACCGCTGATCGAAAACCGGACCGAAACACTCGCCGAAGCGCATCGTCCGCTGCGCGAGGTGAGTACCGGGCATCTGGAAGAACTCGAACGCCGAGCTACTACGCAAGCAGACATTCTGGCTGTTCCGTACCGGGAGACTGCCACTCAGCAGGCGACTAAGGAAGGACTGAGCCCTTACACGCGCCGGTTGTATGGCCACCTCACCGATGACGCACTGGCCGCCCGGGTCAAAACCACCGGTGACGATTTGCTGCGCCAAGTTCCCTCTGACCCAGAAAACAACGAAAAACTTTTGTCTTGGTCGCTGGACAGGTTGCGCGAAGAACAGCAACGACGGGAAAATATGCCAGAGTTGCTGCGCCAAGCAGAGATCCTGGACCGTAGCCATGAGCTGCACAGCACAGCTTCCGGAACGATTGTCGAACGCATCAGCCGTGAGCTGGAACTGCGCGAGCTCGAACAGCCAAACCTTCAACCACCACATGTTCGCAACGAGCTGGGTGAGTGGTACGCACCATCGTCCGAGCTGCATGATCCGCGCACCCCTCACGCGTGGAAGCAACAGCTCACCGGATACCGTCACGTGCTCGAGACCGAGCATCAGCGGGTCGGCGCGCAGCTGGCGCAGAACCCACCGGTCTGGCTGGAAGCACTTGGTCCAGTGCCAGGACGCGGTGACCGGGCCGAAGAATGGCGCAGGGTCGCAGCCGAAGTCGCGGCCTACCGACGTACCTACAACATCGCTGACTCAGAACCAGCACTACTGCCCAAAGCGCACCTGAAGAAGAGCGAAGTCGCTCAGGACCTGCGTCACCGTGCGGCCGCGCTGCACAAGCACTCAGAACTCACGACGCGTGCGCCGATGCCAGAAGAAGCCAAAGAAGAGATGGCACAGCAGAAGAATGATCAAGCCGTCACTACGCTCAGCCCTACGAGCGCTGAAGCGAAACTTGCTGAGCTGCGTCGTCTCAGCCAAGGCACCACGCAACCCACGACAGAGCAGGAGAATACCGTGCCGACAGAGCCAGAGCATGAACTGAGCGGACAGAAACCTACCCCGGCGGCGGAGTCGCTGCTGGAAAAACTGCGCAGGAACCGCACCGAACTGCAAGATGAGCAGAAGAGCCATGCGCAGGATGACGAGCTACGCCGTAAGGGACCTAGCGGACCTAGCCTCACGTAGGGGCGGAACGTAACGAAAGAAACCCACGGAAGCCGTGGGTTTCTTCGATGTATAAAGCATGGGTCCTTGTCCCTTGCTATTCAAGCAAAATTATACGCTGGACCTATAGTGAAGAAAAATATTCTTGTGGGAAAGACGGATAAACAACAGTGGATCAGAACCTAACTCAGTAAGACCAAAAGCACCTCATTGCGGCCTTCGGATTTCTCGGTGAGACCAGGATGTCCACCTACCGAAACACCTGCGGTGGAAGCGATTCTGCCGCAATGTCTCTGTACGAGTGGAATCTGCGGATTAGTGCAGGTTTCTCCAAAAAATTGGCTTGTGGCCTAGCGGTGACGCCAACAAATCGGCGGAATAATTCTCAGAACGGCTCGCTGAGCATGAGGAATGCAGGGGGGGGTGGCAATAAACCCTCAGTCCGAACGACGTGAAAACTCGGCGGTATTACCCGATATGGAATGAACGAATCGCATTTAGAAGTCGTTAAATGGACTGAGTCCAGAAAAGCAGGTAGGGTCGGATTATGGCTAACGATCAGGAATTCGAGAAAATGTTGCGGGCGGCTTCGCTGCGCGTGACGCGTCCCCGTATTGCTGTTCTTAATGCTGTTGATGCCCGACCCCATGCCGATGCCAATGATGTTTTTGATGCCATTCACCAAGGGACGGATAGTGCTTCTAAACAGGCTGTCTATGACGTGTTGACTACATTGGTTGATGTTGGACTGCTGCGATGCATTAAACCTTCCGGGTCAACGGCACGCTATGAACGCAGGGTGGGGGATAATCATCACCACGCGGTGTGCCGCGATTGCGGAAAAATCACCGACGTGGATTGTGCCATCGGCCAGGGGCCTTGCCTGCATGCCTCTGATAGTCACGGTTACAGCATTGACGAAGCCGATGTGATCTATTGGGGAATTTGCCCGGACTGCACAGCCACAAAACTTTTGACGCAATCACCGTCGAACACCACAAGGAGCGAATAACAATATGACTACCGAGAACACCGCACCACTGACCACCGCTGCAGGAGCTCCTGTTGCTAACAATCAGGACAGCCTCACCGCTGGTCCCCGCGGACCAATGTTGCTGGAGGACGTATGGTTTCTTGAGAAACTGGCCCACTTCAGCCGCGAGGTCATCCCCGAGCGCCGCATGCACGCCAAGGGCTCGGGTGCTTTTGGTACCTTCACGGTCACCAACGACATCACTAAGTACACCAAGGCGAACATCTTCTCCGAGGTTGGCAAGCAGACTGAGCTGTTCACCCGCTTCTCCACTGTTGCCGGTGAGCGCGGCGCTGCCGACGCCGAGCGTGATATCCGCGGCTTTGCCATGAAGTTTTATACCGAAGAGGGCAACTGGGATTTGGTGGGTAACAACACCCCGGTCTTCTTCTTCCGTGACCCGCTGAAGTTCCCTGACCTGAACCGTGCTGTTAAGCGCGATCCTCGCACCAATCTGCGCAGTGCCGAGAATAACTGGGACTTCTGGACCAACCTACCTGAGTCCCTGCACCAGGTTACGATCGTCATGTCTGACCGTGGCATTCCGGCAAGCTACCGTCACATGCACGGTTTCGGCTCCCACACCTATAGCCTGATCAACGCTGAGGGAGAGCGTTTCTGGGTTAAGTTCCACCACCGCACTCAGCAGGGCATCAAGAACTTGACGGACCAAGAAGCTGCTGCCGTGGTTGCGGGGGACCGCGAGTCGAGCCAGCGCGACCTCTTCGACTCGATTGAAAACGGAGACTTCCCGAAGTGGAAGCTGATGGTACAGATCATGCCTGAAGCTGATGCTGAGACTTACAAGTACCATCCGTTTGACCTCACCAAGGTCTGGTCCAAGAAAGACTACCCGCTGATCGAGGTCGGCGAGTGGGAACTGAACCGCAACGCCGAGAACTACCATGCAGATGTTGAACAGGCAGCTTTTACCCCGGCTAACGTTGTCCCCGGCATCAGTTTCTCTCCGGACCGTATGCTTCAGGGTCGTCTGTTCTCCTATGGCGATGCCCAGCGCTATCGCGTCGGTGTGAACCACCACCAGATTCCTGTGAATGCAGCGAAGAACGCTCCGGTCAATACGTACCATCGTGATGGTCAGGGTCGTGTTGACGGTAACCAGGGCCGCACCCCCGGCATTGAGCCGAACTCCTACGGCCGCTGGCCCGAGCAGCCAGCTTACGCCGATCCATCCCAGTCGATTGGCGCCGTTGCGGACCGTTTCAACTACCGCGAAGATGATGCCAACTACTTTGAGCAGCCTGGTATTCTCTTCCGCGAGAAGATGACGCAAGAGCAGCGTCAGGTGCTCTTCGAGAATACTGCCCGCGCCATCGATGGTGCTTCACAAGCCACCATTGAGCGCCACATCTACAACTGCACTCAGGCTGATCCTGCGTACGGTGCAGGTGTCCGTGCAGCCATTGAGGCTTTGCAGGCTGGAAAGATTTCCAACGTGGATGTCAACTCTGACGCCGTGTAGTCAATACTGACCATCGCGGTGGCACCCACCTTTAGCATTTATGCATCAGGTGGGTGCCGCCGTTGTATGTCAGGACCTCACCTGCTGAGGCCGGGGTTCAACCAGCGGGGTTGATTAGGTGTTCGCGGGAGAACATCGTAGCGGCAGCTCGGGGCGACGGGGTGCCCGCATCTAGATCGGCACCGGCCGCCACAAGCTGCACGCAAATAGTCTCTTCACCCTTGAAAAGGGCTCCGGCGAGGGGCGACTGGTCCCTGTTGTTGCGGATATCGACGTTGGCACCGCGGTTGAGCAGCATGGTGACCGTGTCCACTTCGCCTTTATAGGCGGCGAGCATCAGCAAGGTGTTGCCGTCGGGGTCCTGAATATCTATTGGGAATCCATGGTCTAAGAATTCTGTCAATTCTGTGATTTTGCCTTCGCGGGCCAGGTCCATGGCAAGAGCCGTCAGTTGAAGAATCTGTTCTTTATTGAGGGAGGAATCGTTGTTCATTTCTCCACAGTAGGCGATGGGCCACTATTTTCCATTGCCGGTCGAGTCGGTCCCACGCAGATACTGGCCAAGCGGCTCTAGACCGATTCTCTACCTAAACTATTTGTCGATGTCACGTCGCTGCATGAGAACAAGCTGTTCTATCTCATGCACAAAACTGACCGGTTCGCCACCATGAAGCTGAACAAGCCAAGGAGAAAATGACGCAAACACCAGCGGAAAATGAATCAGCTGAGCAAAGCGAGTCAGAACAAAAAACACGGATCAAGAGGTTCTGGAAAAAGAAGAGCTGGTGAGGGAATCGGAAGAAGAATCCTTTCCAGCTTCAGACCCTCCGGCTAACTTCTAAATGGATCTCAGCACAGTACCGTCAGGCGAATTGATTCAGTGCCCCGGTGATAAGCCGAGGCGCTGAATTTTATTGTCGGAGGATTTCAAAGCGCTAGAAAGCATTAACGGGTACAAACAGTACTAGACGGGTTGATTTTTCTGCGCGCGCACAACTATAGTTATAGGTGCAGACCCCCCTCATACACTTGAGATCAGGGGGTCTAGCTGTTTAACCCCTAGATTGCTTTGGGCAAGCGCTCTGGATCGCGTTCCGAGAGGTATTTCGGATACCAGTCCTTAGCGAACCCATTTTTGGGATGCTGGTCGATGAAGGCGTTGGCACTCCACGCAACGAGATCAGCCATCTGAACCAACTGCGAACTTTTTGAGTCGAGATGGATAGCATCTTCAATCACGTGTCTTTTGCTGAGTTCTAGGCTGCGATGGGTATTTTTGTAGGAATCATCAGTGCCATCGCCGTCCATCATGATCATCGCTAGAGAATTCGATTCCTCTAGTTCTGACTCAAATCTGTTGACGAGGGACAAGTAGGTTTCTGTTCTCGTCTGCGCGAGAGCTTTAGGTTCACCGCTTCGATAGACGGCACCAAGTCGCAGGCCTTCGGTGTAGCGCAAAGTTTCTAAGCATTCTAAGGCTACTTCTCGCCCGAAATCTTTCCAGAACTCAATGCCATTATGGATAAATCTCTCCGGCATCTTGGTCGAGATGCGTCCACGGCCGTTGACGTACTCGGTGGTATGCAGTTCTTCAGTGACTGGAATTCTGTACTCGCGCCAGAGCCTTTTGCGTAGGTCTAGCCAGGTCCGCAGTACTGATGACCACCGATCGGGTGAGAACTCAATCCATCCGTAAACGACAAGTCCGCTTTTGGGATGTCCGGAATCATCGATGTAGATGAGGCGATCTAAAGGTAAAGGCACGTGAACAGTCTAATTTTGGACGCATGTTATTCCTATTTCTTCTCTCATTCACTGGCGAGCCGTAGATTGTGGAATCAAAGAATTCGGATCGTTGTTTTGGGTCGTGAGGTAGGTACCATCAAGCCACTGAGTGAATTGTTCATTCAGCGACTCGGGAACTGGATCGACCCGGTCTGGGGCACGATGCTCGCGCCTGCATCCGGCCATGCCTCCCTTATCGACAGGTGCGTTGACGATGTCCAGCACATCAGGCAAATAGCGCAGGTTCCAATACACCAGGTCACTGTTTGGGCTCATTGTCCCGTAATTGGCGGCTTTCCAAGACAGGTAGAACCCCATCAGGTGAGCTACGACGTTGGGGTGGCGGAACCAGCAGGAAGGGATCATATTGGTGCTTTGCCCAGCCCCATACGTGGTGTTGAACCACGGCAGCCATGCATTGATCTCTTCCAGTAGCCCAGCATTTTCCTCGGGTTTACCTTGATAGAGGTTCCATGGGGAAGGCTTCTGTTCTTTGTCCTTTTTCAGCATCGTTTCCAGCTGGCCAGCGAGCTCTACAAGGACTGCTTCTTGTTCCTGAAGCCCTTGCTCGACCTTGCCCTGGCGTTCCAACAGTGGCTCCACGATCGGGACCAGCAACTCGATCAGCTCATCGCGGTTACTCTGCTCGCTCAACGTCCACCGCCTTTCCTCCGACATGGTCGGCATCCAGGAAGACTTTGCCGCAGGTGCGCAGTGTCTGGTCTTTCATGTCTTTCAAGTCCTTGTGGTCTTTGCGCTGCCACACCATTTCGGTGTGCACCACGTGCGGCGGCAGGTTCCGGTATACGGCGGTCGCCTGCCCGAAGCGCAGGTGCTTGAGTTCTTCGGCGCGGACGATCGCTTTCTCTTCCGTGCTGGTGGTCCTCGAGCCGCCCGTCTTGCTGGAGGAATGACTGATGCGGGCTTTGTCCCTTACGCCCATGTCGCTGGCGTAGGTTTTCAGATCTTCGCTGTTGATGCCGGGGAAGATCAGTTTCAGGCTGGCGTTGGATTCGATGGCTTTGGCTTCTTCTTTGCCCCAGCGTGCTTCGTTCTGGATGAAGGACTGGCTGATGCCGATCACTTGGATGCCGCGGCCACCGGTATCGGTGATCAGCTCGGCCATATTGCTGAACGCTGCTACATTGGGTGCTTCATCGAGCACCATACGGAATACCGGCCAGAGCCGGCCGGAAGCAAACTGGCTGGATTTGCGCCGTGCGGCCCGGTAGACCTGATCGGCGAACATCGTGCTCAGCGTGCCGAGCGGGGATTTTTCGCCGTCCACCACGATATGCAGTGTGTTCTTTCCTTCGAGGAAAGTGTTGATATCGAAGGCTTCGCCGCGGCGGAACCGGAACTGGGAGAGCACCTTCTCGGTGACCAGCGGTTCAGCCAGGGAAAGGAGGGTGGATTTGATGGAGTCTTCGGTTTCCACGGCCCTCGATTCGGTGCGCTCACGCAGAGGCTGGATGAAGGCCCTGGATTTGTGGTGGTCTTCCAGAATGGTGATCGGTTCAGGGTTGTGTGAGTCGAAGATCCACAGCAGCAGGTCATCCATGGTGCGGTCTTCCAGCGCGGCGGCGTGCAGCAGCCGGCCGAGGACGGAGCCTGCTTTGGCGCTGAACCAGGACCCGTTTTTGGTGCCTTCCATCGGTGCTGCATTCGCCCAGGCCTTGCCGCGTTCCAGTGCTTCGTCTTCGTCCTCGCACCCGTAGATCGGCGTCCATTTCACCTTGTGGGGCCAGCCGGTGATGTCCTCCCAATCGCAGAC
>NZ_JBTMZF010000003.1:0-56620 GCF_054495185.1 Glutamicibacter bergerei
ACCGAAATTCGGCCATTAAAAGGTGGACCCGACCGCATAGGAAGGCGGTCGGGCCCGGTTTGCTTCCAAGGAAAGGAAGTTAGTCTATTGTCTCACGATCACTTTAGGCTCGCTTTTCCAAATACTCCTGAAGCGCTGCTGCAACCAGGACTTGTAGCTTCATGTCGTTAGCCGCCGCATAGAGCTTTACCTGTGTGTGCAGCTCTTTTGAAATCCGCACGTTCAGTGGCTTCAGGTCAATTTCATCTGCCTCTGCGCTTCTGAAGCTTTCGCTTACCGAAGCGGACTTTTCGTTCGCTGACTTTGCAGATGGCTTCATTTTGTCTTTGAGACTGCTCATGACAGTGCCTCCATTAGTTCTTTAGCAACTTCGTCGTAGCCCATCAGGTCGGTAGGAATTTCGCCTGGGACGGTTTTGAATGCTTGGCGGTGCTTGATTCGAGTGCTGAATAGCGCCAGGTCGCTGTCTTCCAGATATTCCAAGCCGTCACGCAGGGCAACAGTCTGTTCGTTGACCTTCGTAAACAGTGCAATTCGGGCTTTGTCGGACGGAAGGTTCGCGTTCGTAGCAACGAGTCGCTTCAGATCCATGACGGCTGGTTCTGTCGGCATGATGACCACGTCGGCGATCTTGATTGCTGCGTCAATTGTGGCGGGGTCACCTGGGGGAGTGTCGATGATGACGAAATCCTTGGTGCTTTTTCCGGTTAGTCGCTTTAGTTTGGCGATATTGACGATCTCGACGGGGAACGGGAGCGGAGTTCCTGCATCTTCCGCATCTTCAGCCCATTCTGTGGCAGAACCTTGCATATCGGTGTCCCAGAGCTCGACGGTGAACCCCTGGGCGATCAGGGCACAGGCGAGATAGATGGCGCTAGTGGTTTTACCTACGCCACCTTTAGTTTGCACAAGGGCAATAGTTGTAGCCATGTTCGCCTCCTAATTATTTGCACGCAAGCTATTTAGCATGCAATAACGCAAACTCGCAAGATAGCTTGCAAGTTTTCTAACTAAATCCAACTTTACTATTTTGCTAGCAAACTCGCAAGATATTTTTCATGATAGATAGCAAGCTAGATCAATAAGTTGGTTTGGGTCTATCTGCTGGTGCGGGGGAGGGGCCTTGACAAGCTATGAAGGTGTGAAGTGGTGGGAAATCCCCGGTTTCAAAGTGAAAAATTCTTCTTCTGATCGGATTGATTATGTGGTCTGGCGCGTGCAAGTGCGGCTTGGACGAAATATTAGATCCGATTTAGTCACGTGGGATCTTGTAGAGCATCCTAGGGATGATTCCTGGTCTATACGTGAGGTTGTGAGCCGCTTAGATCAGGAAGTGCAGTGCAAGGGCCAGGACAACGATGGGCACGGCGCTGAGAGAGATTGCTTTGAGTACCTGGCATTCTCGTGTGTCGCTAAAGTCTTGATAGTGGGCTACTTGCCAGATCAGGCGCATGAAACTGGCTGTTGCAAGGATGAGCGCCAAGAGTGCGATGCCGAATCACAAATCAAGTGAGTTGGACATAATCATTGCGATGGCCATGAGCACTGGCGACAGCGGTGCAAGAAATAAGGGGGTGCGTTGGCTACGCAATCGTTCGGTGGATTCGGCTGCTGTGTAGGGTTTCATCGTGCCTCCTTGGGTTTGTGGCTAGTTTAGGCCAGCTCTCAGTTGGATAAGTGTTAGGCGTGGTTCCTGCGTCGGGCTTCGGCTAGGGCTGCGCGTGCCATTGCTGCGCCTGTTGCTGCGGCGCTTTGGTGTGCGGGGCGTTGTGCGGCGCGTGTGGCTTGGCGGTGGGCTGCGGCGCGTGCTGCAGCTCGTGCCTGGGTGCTTTCAGCGGCGGCTCGTTGGGATTTGCTGAGCATAATTTCGCCGGTGGCGGTACGCCACAGGTTTAGCCGGTGCAGGATTGCGGCGCGTAGACCTCGGCAGTGGTCGATGTAGGACTGAGTTTCACGGTCATGCTGAGGTAGTGGCCCCCAGGATTCGCGGCCGTGAAGACCTGGTGTGGTGCGCCAGTCCAAAGCATGTTGGATATCTGAGATTGTCCAGCCTGCTTGGAAGAATGGCTTCATTATCGAAAGAATATTTTTCTTTGAAAAGGGCCGGAATCCAGGGATAAGCCGCAAAATTTCAGCGGCAGCCGATAATCCCTGTCCTCTAGAGCTGATCGTTCGGGAAGCTGGCCACAGTTGGACTGGTCGCTGGTCGTTTTGGTGAGTTCGCGCGGCGCAGCCGTGCCCAAAATGATTTTCAGTGCCGCGTAGCGGCTCATTGTGAGTGTTTTTCTCGCGCGTGCGCGTGTAGGAACTTACTTCGTAAGTGGTTAACCCCCCTACGGGGAGGGGTTCTAAGTTATTTCCACAGGCCGCGCGGTTGGGGGTTGTTTGTGTTGGTCGGTGGGTGGTGGTGTCTGGTGCGTCTTGGGGGCGTAGGCCGAGGCCGGTGGGGCGGCAGATGACGTAGACGGGTGCTTCGTTGGTGGCTGGTTGGCCTGCTTTGGCTGCGTATTCTGCGCTGCGGCCTGAGGCGACGATGCCGAGGATGCCGTGGGCGCGTAGGAATTTGAGGGCGTTGCCTACGGTGGCGCGGCTGACGCGTGCTTTGTCGGCGATGGTGTTCCAGGTGATGCGTACGGTCATGGAGTCGTGGTCGGTGTAGCGAAGGAGGACCCAGAGTACGGCGAGGGTGTTGCGTTGGCAGTCTTTGCGGCGGCAGAGCAGTTCGTCGAGGGATCGGGTGGCGCGCCAGGCTTGGGCGGTGTGGTCGATCTTTTTGCTGCCGGTGGGGATTGCCCAGGCTACGGCCCGGTCGGAGGTTTCTTGGGCGCGGGAGACGCGGCGGATGTGGACCGGGGGAGGGGTTTGGGTGTGTTTGGTGGCGAACGCTTCTTTGGAGGCGTTGAACTGGGTTTTTCCTTTGGGCGTGAACCCTTCGGGGGTGTCTGCGCGGTGGAAGGGTTTGTGGCTTTTGGTGACGTGTTTTTGGATCGCTGCGATGCGTCCGTTGCACGGTCGGGTGTCCCAGTGGGGGGTTTTTGTGGTCTGAATCGCACTGTTTGGGTGTGTTTCAGTGGGTTGGATTGTTGCGTGGGCGCGTTCAGGCGCTACTATAGACATACAACGTCTTTCCTGTTTCAGGGTAAAGAAGAGGGAGCGTCCGGTGTGGTAGCCGGAAGCTAACTTGGTAAATCACGATCTGTAGTAACTTTGGCGAGAGACATAGATCGGATTCAGAGCTTAGGCCCGCGCATTGCGCGGGCTTTTCTGTTTAAAGCTTGTCGATAGGCAGATGGCCTTCCTTGCTATCGTTTTGTGGAACCCACGTGGGAAGTCCTCGGCCGTCATATTCCAAGGTCTCCACCATAAGGTCGAAGAATGCTGCGGCAGACATGCCGGCTTTCTTCGCGAGATCCGCGAAATGCTCTTTATTTTCGCGCTCGACCTTCCACCCCATCGGCGTAGGGTGTTTCATGGTGCCGTAAGCGCGGCCATGCGGATTCTTCATATCATCATCCTATGGTTGCGCAATCAAGTTAATCGACCTGCGACACGCAAAAGTTTTTGATTCTTCGAAATTCATTGGGCACTATTCCCTACGACCGTTGGGTGGAAACTAGAGCGGTAGATATTTTATGCTCCCATTCCGACTTCTAGACCTCTTCGCTGTTGTGCGTTGCTGGAGTAGCTTTGTTTGTATGGCTGGTTGGGAAGTGTCGAGGCATCCCGAATGGGACATGATGTACGCTGCCGGACTGACCGTGCGTGAAATCGCTGACCGCTGTCGCCAGAACGTTGCTACCATCCACGCTCACTTCCAATCCCGGGAAAGATATGAGCCAGGCACCCGTGCCACACACGAAGCAGCACTGGCCGCTAGGGGAGTGGACCGTCCGACGGTCACTTGGCGAAAGCTGCTGGCTGAAGTCCTGGAGTTCCAGAAAACCCACGGCCGACTTCCATCCCATGACGGCGACAACACAGAGCGGCGGTTACACGGGGTCTGAGGAAGATCGGTACGGAAATTCACGCTAACGACATCCCGGTGTCGATCCTGGCGTGGATAGGGCTCGCGAAAAAGCGAAATGCCCGACGCAAAGCTTTCGCAGTGTGGGGCAACGGATGAGAGCCGCACGTCATCTTTCGGTGGTGGCAGGAAGATGTCACGGAGTGATTGTGCCGGTTTTCTTGCGTTGGTCGCGTTCAACGGCCCGGTAGATGGTGGATCGGCTGATGGAGAAAAGTTCGGCCATTTCGGTCATGGTGTATTTCCCTGCATCGTGTAGTTCCAGGAGATGGGCTTCTTGTTTGACGCTGAGTTTTGGCTGTTTTCCCCGGAGTCGGCCATTAGCTTTAGCGACCTTCATTCCTTCGCGGGTGCGCATGCTGATGAGGTCGGCTTCGAACTCGGCGATCATCGCCAGGACGTTGAACAGCAGTTTGCCCATTGGGTCGGTGGGGTCGTGGACGGAACCACCGATGCTGAGTTTGATTTCGCGTCTGGCGAGGTCGTCGGCTATCTCGTGGGCGTCTCGGACGGACCGGGCCAGGCGGTCGAGTTTGGTAACGACGAAGGTATCTCCGGCCCGGCAGGCGGCGAGGGCTTCGTGAAGTCCTGCGCGATTCTTGTTCCTGCCGGTAAAGCCATGATCAACATAGACGCGTTCGGGTTCAACGCCGAGGGATGCCAGGGCATCACGCTGGGCGGTGAGGTCTTGCTCTTCCGTGGACACGCGTGCGTAACCGATCATGATCTTAGACATGTAGATCAGTGTGTCACATAGGGATCCTTCACCGGACAGTTCACCGTACACCCTATACGGACACTTCATAGGTCACCATTAGCAAAGCAGCAGGTCAGCGGTTGGCGTGTCCGGTGGAGGACCGGCTTGCGAGATCCCCCAGTCAAGACTGACCATTCCGGAAGAGTCTTCTGTACGGTGCGGTTGGGACTATCCCGGAAGCGGGCGATCTGCTCGATACAACACCACCCATCGACTTCAAAAGGCCGGTCAAGGACCTCGACAAAATGCTGGAACCAGCAAAGATGCGATCGACCCAGGCTGGTTGATTGCTGGGTTATCACTTGTGGCTCCGACGTCAGTTCAGGATGAGAGTACGAGGAACAGCTGAAGCAGCAGCCGCCAGCCAACCCTCATCCAGCCCTTCCTTTCGAAGCGCCGAAACCAGCTCCTGCAACGCCTGGGGCGGGTAAGTGCTAATTGGCTGTCCAGCGACCGAGGCCAAGACCAACTTGTCGCCTGCGGCCTTTGCGACCTGAGCCAGATGGCCTGCGGTCATGCCGGGTTGATGCCACATTTGGAAGGCGGTGATCTCCACGAATGCCCCCCCCGTTCAGCCAATTCCGCTATCTCGCTGACGCTCATCCCGGGCACCGTGTAGGAGGGGTGTGTGAGCAGGAAACGCTTGATGCCGCGTTTTTGCGCTTGCTCCAAGAGCCAAACGCACTCCGCGGTGCTCACATGTCCGGTGCACAGCACGGCGTCGTATTCAGCGATGAGATCCAACACCAGGGAAATATCGCTTGCCTGCCGAGCGTTCGGCTCAAGCACCGGGAGTACCGAGAGAACGGTGCGGTCAAGCCTAGGATCCAGATCGCTCAGCCGCGGCAGCGCCGCGGTCTCCTGGGTATGGGAATCGGCAGTCGGAAACCACACCACCCTTCCACCACTTTCCAGTGCCGAAACGACGGCTGCCGGGTTCACGCCGCCGGCCGGCCTGTTGAGTGCGATACCCCCGACAACGTCCAAACCCGAGGACCTGGCAAGTGATGCGGCCCTGCCCACGGTCGATTCGTGGTGCGCTTTGAGCACAAATCCGGAAAATCCGGCCTTGGCGTACTCCCTGCAAATGTCATCGTCGTTGCCGATTCTCCCGATCACGTCTGGTGCGGCATGCACGTGTACATCAAACACTCGAGGTGCTTCCTTTCTTGTTTCTGGGACTCGCTGTCTGGCCGTTGAGGCCTTTGGCGACCACGTCGTGGCGGGACTCCGCCAGCACAGGCGACTGCGCTCGAAGCGCGCGCAGTGTCTTGAGATCAAGCGTTGTCTGGAGGGTTTCCTCGGTTGCACCGGCTTGAACCAGAATCTTTCCGTCTGGCCCAACGACCCGGGAACGCCCCCAGAACGTTGCGCCACTGTCGGTTCCGCAACGGTTGATGAAGACCACATAGCATTGGAGCAGAAGTGCCGTGTGTTCGAGATTCACCTTCCACGTCCGTTGCACGAGATCGGCATTCGTTCCCTCGATGCTTGCCACAGGCACGATCAACACCTCGGCCCCGGTTTGTGCGGCCAACCAGGGGATGGACGGATGCCACATGTCGTTGCAAATCACCGTGGCGCACCTGGCGCCTTGGATTTGGGTTGAAACCACCGCATCCCCGGATTCGAAGGACAAGGGCTCATTCCATGGCGCGTAGGAGACCGGGTGTATTTTGTGTTGCACACGGTGCTCTCCATCCCCGGCAATCGCGTACGCGTTGTACGGCAGTCTCAGCTCGGATTCGGCAGTGAATCCAAGCCCTATCGGCGTTCGACTGGAGAGCAGACTCGCCAGACGAAAAGCTGGTTCGCTGAAAATGCCGTGAAGGGCAATTTTCCGAGATTTGAATTCTTCAGCGTCTTGTCCGGTTTTCGCACCTGGCACGGGCAAGGTGCCGGGCATCAAGGAAAGCGACGTTGTCACGCGGGGCATTGGTGAGGAACGCCGTCACCCGGTGCCCGTCAACGTCAAAGAGCGATGCCTTCGCTCCAGGATGCAGCGGTTCTGCCCGTTAAATACAGGCGCGTGTTTGGGGGCGGGGGGTAATTCTTCAGCTCGATGACCCTGGTGGCGTCGATGACCCATGCGTCATGGCGCTCGTTTCCGTGCTGGTCCAGGGCCAGTTCCCAGTGGTCCTTGTTGACCCTACTATGTCTGGCAAACCACGTCCTGGACTTTTTTCGTCTGGGCCGCGATGTTCAGGACCCGGAACACCCGGCGGGCCAGGTAGCGTTTGACGCAACGCCGGATCTCCTTGTTGGTCTTACCCTCGGCACGGCGTTTGTCGACGTAGTCGCGGGTTTCGGGGTCATAGGTCATCCTGGTGATCGCGGCCATGTGGAGGGCGCTGTTGAGCCTTCTGTCGCCGCCCCGGTTCAACCGGTGCCGAACCGTGTTCCCGGATGACGCAGGGATTCACGCCCGCCAGACAGGCGAATGAAGCCTCGCTGCGGGCCCGTCCCTCGTGGGACCACGCCACCAGGTTTAGCAGCGGCCACTGCCCGGAAGCTCTTCTCCTTGAGCAGGGGCGCGGCCTCGCTGACCTTGACCAGCTCGTCGAGCTTTTGTTCGTTGGCCCTTCAGTTGCTTGTCGAGGTCCAGGACGTGTTTGGCTAGGCGGAGCGATTCGGTCCTGGCGATACGCAATGCCAGTTCTTCCTCGCGCTCGCGCCAGGCGGCGATCTCCTTGATCTGGTGAGCTTCCCTCGGGCATCGATGCCAAGCGCATTGCCGCGTACCAAAGCATTGAGCGCGTTGACCGAACGGGTACGGTCCGCGGCCATGGCTGCGCGGGCTGTCACCAGGATCCGCAGGCCCTGGCGGATCCCCTCGTTCAAGCGGGGACGGCGTAAAAACGGGGCCCTTTGAACCGGTGGGAATGAAGCTTCGACACCTCTATTTTCTCAGTTCAAGTCCCCTTTTTCTCGTTACAGACGGTCAGTGACGCCGGCCCTCATGAAACGGCCGGTCTAGAGCAAGCGACTTAGCTCCGTCGCGTGCTGCTGCATCACCGGGCCCAGTCGATTGCGAAGATCGTCCGTGGTTGTACGCGACGTCGATGCGCTGACCGAGATGGCCGCGACGACGCGTCCCGTCACATCGCGCAGCGGTACGGCGATCGAGAGCAGTCCCGGTTCGAGCTCCTCGTCACCGATGGATATACCGTCGGTGCGGGCGGCCTTGACGCGGCGTTCGACTGCTTCGGCGCTCACCGGGGTGTGAGGTGTGCGCTCGGGGAACGGCGCAGCGCTCAAATACTCAGCGAGCTCAACCTCGCTGAGTGCGCTCAGCAGAACCTGCCCTGTTGACGACGCATAGAGCGGGAGCCGAGTGCCGATGCGCACACCGGTGTGCAGCAGTCGTGACCCCTCACTGCGCGCGATGAAGAGCGAATTGTCGCCATCTCGCACTGCTAGCGATGCCGTCTCGTCGATCGCGTCGCGGATGGCACTCAGGTGCGGCTGCGCGAGCCGGGGGAGGTTCGCCGATTCAGTGTACGTCGAGCCGATCCGGAGCACCCTTGGCGTGGGCGAGAAGAACTTGCCGTCGAAGGTCGTGTAGCCGACTTTGGTGAGCGTATTGAGGCATCGCAACGCCGTCGCTCGGCTTAGCCCCGTCACACGCGCGGCATCGCTGATCGTCAGCCTCGGGAAGTCCTTGCCGAACGCCTCCAGAACGGCGAGGCCCTTCTCAAGGCCTGCCATCGTTTCCTCTGACATAAGAGTGTCCTTTCTTGACAAGTGCGACTTCGGTTATTATATTCGATCCCATATGTTCGTAAAGTTTACACCTGTCCGGATAGCGAACGCAATTCGGTGTCGTCAGAATCAAAGGAGCACGCGTGATCGAGTCGAAGGTTACCGCAACAGCGGTAGAAATTAATATGTCCGCCCGTCATTGGCCTGAGCACCTCACCGAGGTGCCGTACTGGGTATTCCAGGACGAGGATGTTTACCGAGCCGAACAGCGCAACATCTTCCATGGCCGGATGTGGAACTATCTCTGCCTCGAGGCGGAACTCGCCGAGCCCGGTGACTTCTGCGCGACCTTCATTGGCGAGCAGCCCATCCTGGTGACGCGTGACCACGACGGCGAAATCTACGCGTTCGAGAATCGCTGCGCTCACCGCGGTTCTCTAATCGCGATGGAACAATACGGCCATGCTCAAGACTTCACCTGCGCTTACCACGCTTGGACCTACAACCTGCAGGGCGACCTCACAGGGGTCGCGTTCGAGGACGGAATTGAAGGAAAAGGAGGCATGGGGTCGAGCTTCTGCAAGGCCGCGCACGGTCCTCGCCGGCTTCGTCTCGCAAACGTTCATGGGCTCATCTTCGGCAGTCTCAACAATGACGTGCCGGAGATCGAGGAGTACCTCGGAAAGGAGATCCTCGATCACATCGACCGTGTGCTAGGCGGACGCAAGCCGGTCGTGCTCGGCCGTTTCACGCAAACGCTTCCAAACAACTGGAAGCTCTACATGGAGAACACCAAGGACTCCTATCACGCGAGTATCCTGCACCTGTTCTTCACCACGTTTGGCATCAACAAGCTGAACCAGAAGGGCGGCATCATCGTCTCGCCCAACGGGGCCCATCATGTGAGCTGGTCCGCCAACAACCGCGAGACTGAGGCTGAAGAACACTACAAGGACCAAGGCATCCGTTCTGACGCTGAATATCAGCTCGAAGATCCGTCGCTCGTCGACAGCTTCAGCGAGGTTGGCGACGACATCACCCTGCAGATCCTGTCAGTGGCCCCCGGTTTCGTGCTGCAGCAGATTCAAAACTCGATTGCGGTCCGCCAGGTGCTGCCCACAGGCGTCGAATCCACGAGTCTAAACTGGACCCTCCTCGGATTCGAGGACGACACTGAGGAACAGCAGCTGATCCGGATGAAGCAGTCCAACCTCGTCGGCCCGGCAGGCTTCGTCTCGATGGAGGACGGTGCGATCGGCGGCTTCGTGCAGCGCGGCATCGCGGGTGCGAGCACCGAGTTCGCCACTATGCAGATGGGCGGCGACGAATCCATCTCCAGCGAGAGCCGTGTGACCGAGGCTTCGATCCGGGGCTTCTGGAAGTTCTATCGAGAAGCGATGGGCTTCACGATCGGAAAGGGCGAGTGATGGACGCCTTCACCCTGATCAGCCGAGCCCAGGCCAGCTATGTACGCGCGATCGATGATGGCCCGATCGAGGACTGGCCCGAGCACTTTACGAACGATGCCTTTTATAAGGTCACCACCGCCGACAATCACCGGCGCGGACTGCCCGCCGGCGTCATCTGGGCCAACAACAAGGCGATGCTGCGCGACCGGGTCTCGGCGCTCAAGGAAGCCAACATCTATGAGCCACACGCCTACCGGCATCTGCTCGGCCAGCCCGCAATCCTCTCTGAGGATGTTCAGACAGTGACGAGTGAGACGTCCTTCCTTGTCATCCGGATCACCGGCAACGGCCCGACCGACGTCTTCGCGAGCGGTCGCTACCTCGACGAGTATTCGCTCGCTGGCGGCAAGGCCTTGCTGTCCCGCCGGATCGTCGTTTGCGACAGTTCCCGCACCGACACGCTGCTGGTGCTTCCGCTATGACAGTCGCCGATCGGCTGCTCTTGAGCATCGGTGATCCGAACGGCAGCGGTGCCGACATCGCCGCCGCGGCCGTTGCCGCGCTCGGGGCCGCCGCTCCAGTCGTGGTCGGAGACCGACACGTCTTCGCACCCTCGGCCGAGCGGCTGGGGCTCGCGGTGCGCGACGCTGTGCCGGGTGTGATCGCAGAACCTGGGGTGTGCGACTTCGTCGACGTCGGGGTGCTGAAGCCCGCCGACTTCGCTCCCGGCAAGGTGACTGCGGCCGCGGGCACAGCGACGATCGCATACGTGACCGAAGCGGTGCGCCTTGCGGCATCCGGAGACTATGCCGGGGTGGTGGCCTGTCCGCATTCGGAGACTGCGGTACGCCAGGCCGGCATCGAATTCGCGGGTTACCCGCCGCTCATCGCTGAGCTGACGGGCATTCCGGAGGAGAAGGTCTTCCTCATGCTGGTCGGCGGCGGGATGCGAATCGCTCATGTGACCCTGCACGAGCAGCTCTCGGAGTCGATTGCGAAGCTCACGCCGGACCGCGTGGTCTCGGCCGGGGTCGCACTGAACACAGCGCTGCGCCGGATGGGCATCAGCATGCCCGCGATCCACGTGTTCGGCATCAACCCCCACGCGAGTGAGGGTGGCTTATTCGGCGGCGACGACGCGCGGGTCACCGAGCCAGCGGTGGCGAAGCTGCGCGAGCTCGGCATCGACGCGGTCGGCCCCACCGGTGCGGACGTCGTGCTCGGTGGGACTCGCGACGCCGACGGCTACCTCGCGATGTATCACGACCAGGGTCACATTCCGATCAAAACGGTCGCCAGACGCGATGCTGCGGCGGTGACGATCGGTGCCGGCGTCTCGTTCTCAAGCGTCGGGCACGGGCCGGTGTTCGGCAAGGCCGGCCTCGGCACGGCGGACCCGAGCGCGGTGCTGTCGGCCCTGCGCTTACTTGCCCATTCGGACTGGAAGGAATGACATGAACACCATCAGCATCAAACGCTCCGAGGTCGCCTTCGAGTGCGCACCGGAGCAGACCATTTTGGAAGCAGCCGAGAGTGCGGGCTGGGTGATCCCGTATTCGTGTCGCAAGGGCGTGTGCGACACATGCGTCGGCACCCTGACGTCCGGCGAGGTCGACGTTCCGGGCACCGGCGCCGTCTGCGGCCCGGCCGAGGTGCACATGTGTCGCGCGCGGCCGGTCGGTGACGTCGAGATTGCGCCGAAGAGGATCGAGGCGCGCACGGTGCCCAAGCGCAAGCGCCTGACCACCACCGTCTACCATCGCCGTCAGGTCGCCCCGAGCGTTACGATCCTCGATCTGCGGTACCCGATCGGTCGGCGCACGCCGTTTCAGGCCGGTCAGTTCCTCAACGTGATCCTCGACGACGGCGACACCCGTTCGTATTCGCTCGCCAACTCGCCCCAGCACAACGACCTCGCGCAGCTGCACGTGCGTCACACGGCAGGTGGCGCGTTCTCGGCACGGATCCTGCAGCAGCTCGAGTTCCACGACACGGTCGAGATCGAGGCGCCGTTCGGCGAGTTCTTCGTCGAGGACTCGGATGATCCTGAGGAGGGATTGATTTCCGAGGATCCGATCCTGCTACTGGCCACAGGCACCGGATTCGCCCCGATGCGGTCGATCATCCTCGACCACATCGCGCGCAGGAAGACCCGCCCCGTCCACCTATACTGGGGTGCGCGGAGTGTCGAGGACTTCTACCAGATGGATCTTCTCCGTGCTGCGGCCAAACGCTTCGACTGGTTCTCGTTCACACCCGTTCTCTCACGCCCCGATTGTGACTGGGACGGTGCCACCGGATGGGTGCAGCAGGCTGCCATGAACGACCATCCGGACCTCACCGGCCATAGGGTGTATGCCTGCGGCAGCGAAACAATGGTCCACTCAGCAGTCGACGATCTCGCCCGCAAATGCGGGCTCGACCCCGAACGGTTCCACTCTGACGCCTTCGTCTCCGCAATTCCGAAAAAGACGTTCGTCGGTTAGCCCCAATGCCAATCGGCTAAGGGCATAGATGAGGGCCAACCCTCTGGTTCCGGCGCTGCGACCAGGTAAAAGACACAGTGTTTGGCGCGTCAGACCCCATATACCCAGGCTTGCAGGCATGCCGGTTTATTCAAGCAAAAAAAGACCTAGTCTACGGTAACCCTGAACTGGTCTAGTCGTTCTTCTGAAATCTTCACGATGATGTGACGTACATAATTTGGTTCTGTGTAGACAGAGCCCGGAGGGTGAAATATGAGTAGACAACAGAATGCCGTCGCCGTTGAGAAAGAGGGTCCGCAAGGCAAGGATGCGATGGACACCGGTGGCGGGCGGAATTGGTGGTTAATTCTCGCTGGCCCGATAGTTGCCTTCGTTCTGACGCTGCTACTTCCGGGCAGTCTGACCTTTGAAGGACGGGCCATTGCCGGAATTGCGATCTGGATGGCACTGTGGTGGATGACCGAAGCCGTGCCGATTCCGGCAACCTCGCTGCTCCCGCTCATCCTCTTCCCACTCGTCGGAGCAGGAACCCTGGAGGAGGTAGCCAGTCCCTACGCCAACTCGGTCATCTTCCTAGTTATGGGGGGTGTAATACTCGGTCTGGCAACACAGAAATCCAACTTGCATCTGCGAGTGGCCTTGCTGACCATCAAGTTGGTGGGGACCAAACCCGCACAAATCGTCCTCGGCCTGATGATTGCCTCAGCTTTCATCTCTATGTGGGTGTCCAGCACCGCGACCGCAGTGATCATGGTGCCGATCGCCTCCTCCATCATCGGGCTGGTGCGGAAGCTCGATAGCCGCGCCTCCGGGAAGAAGTTCTCCGCCGCCATGATCCTCGGCGTCGGCTACGGCGTAACCATCGGTTCCATGGCGACGATCATCGGCCAGCCGCCGATGGCCTTGATGACGGCATACCTGTTGGAATCGCAGAGCTTCGAGATGGGCTTCGGTCAGTGGATGCTCGTCGGGGTGCCCCTTGCCGTGGTCATGACGGCAGTGTGCTGGCTGGTGCTGACCAAGATTGTCTTTCGCCCCGAGGTAAACGAGATCCCCGGTGGAAGCGAATTGATCCGAGAGGAGCACCAGAACCTCGGATCGATGCGGACTGCGGAAAAGCGAGTCGCACTGGTCTTCCTGGTCGCAATCTTCTTCTGGGTGGCGATCCCCTTCATCGCAGAGATCGCAGTGGTCCAGGAGTACCTGCCGTTCCTTGCATCGATCTCGAATGCCCAGGTCGCGATCGCCGCCGCCGTGGCCTGTTTCATCGTGCCAGCTGAAAAACGCCGTGACAACCCGAAAAGTGAGGCCCTGCTCAGTTGGTCCGCCACACGAGAGGTTCCCTGGGGACTGCTACTGCTCTTTGGGGGCGGACTGTCGCTCTCGGCGATGTTCACCGCCACAGGGCTCTCAGAGTGGGTCGGAACCCAGGTTTCCGGACTGAGTTTCCTGCCTAGCTGGGCCATCGTCCTTGCCGTCATCATCGTTGGACTAGCACTGACCGAGCTGACTTCGAACACAGCCACTGCGGCCGCTTTCTTCCCGATCTTCGGTGCGGTAGCCGTAGGCGTGGGTGTGGATCCGCTGATCATGACGATCGCCGTAACCATGGCAGTCTGCTCCGCATACATGCTCCCAGTAGCAACTCCCTCCAACGCGGTGGCCTTTGGCTCCGGGGAGATAACCATCAAGCAGATGGTGAAGGCCGGCTTGTGGATGAACACGATCTCCCTGGTGCTGATCATGATCGTCCTGCATACCTTAGTTCCGCTGGTCTTCAACGTTAGCCTCTAGAAAAGGGAGTGAGAACGCGGAACGAAGAAACCCAATGTTATTGGGTGATGATGAACTAGACCCCGAAAGTTGGACTCGGCAACTAAGAGTCTACGCAGCCAGGGCCTGGGCCCGATATTCCATCGGGCTCAGGCCCTGCAGCGTTAACGATATGCGCTCAAAGTTGTACCAACGAATGTATCCTTCAAGCTCGGCAATGAATCCACCGGTGTCGGTGGATTCCTGGCGGTGGAATATCTCTTCCTTTGGGTGTCCGAAGAAGTTTTCCATCACCGAGTTATCCAGGCAGTTGCCCCAACGATCTTTGCGAAGAACAGACCGAAGAAGCCCTGACGTTTCCCCTGGCAGGGATCACCGTCGTTGACTTCACCCAGGTCTTCATGGGTCCAAGCGCCACCCAAATGCTCGGGGACTTCGGTGCTGACATCATCAAGATCGAACGTCCCGGTGCCGGGGACATCGCACGCAACTCCTTTCCTGACCGGGGCGGCCAAGACAACCCGATCTTCCTCTCGATCAACCGCAACAAGCGCAGCCTGTCCGTTGACACCTGGCAAGAGGAAGGGCGCGCGGTCCTCGGCGATGAACCGCTCGAAGTCCCTGCCGGCGAAGCCCTTGTCGGCGAGGATGACCTGTCCGTCGCGGACCAGGTGGTGGTCGTGGCGCAGCAGGGCTTCGGTGACCTCGCGTTCCCCGAGTTTCGGGTTGGCCAGTCCCCAGATCACCGGCATGCCTTCCGGGGTGCTGATCAGGTACAGGCGGAAGCCCCAGAAGTAGCGCGAGTGCGAGGCGCAGTATCCGTAGCCGGCGTGCCCGGCCAGGTCGGAGCGCTTGACGGTTTCGCGGCTGGTGCCGCACGGGACCGGGGTCGAATCGAGCAGGCGGAGGATCTCGTGCCAGGATTCGGTGTCCCGGGCCAGGGCGGTGATCACCGCACTGATCAGTGTTCCGGCGGCGCGCACGCGCTTGTTGTATCCCGATTGCTGCGGGATCCCGGGGAACAGTTCCCGCAGGTGGATGCGGGCGTAGCGCACCCACCGCGACTCGGAGGAATGCCCGTGCAGCAGGTGCTGGGCCACGACCAGGCACAGCAGCTCCGCGTCGTTAAGCGCGGCCTTGCGGCCGGGTTTGCTCGAGCGGTCGTATCCCAAATCCGGCAAGACACGGTCGGTGAGTAGGACGTAGAGTGTGGTCAGGAGGGTGTTGAGTTTTGGGTTCACATACGAGGCTTAACACTCTCCGCCAGCGATTAAAAGACCCCAGTTCATATGAACTGGGGTCTTTTGTCCTCGGAACCGATTAGGACTTATTCATCTAGTGGTGGTCCTAGAACTCATCTTGTGAGTTCGGTCGTACTCCTCGGCGAATTCTGTGGCGACAACTTGATTGCCGCGGCAGAACGTACACATGCTGTCCATGAGTCCGAATACACCGCGGCCGTTGCAGCGCGGGCATTCAACCTCATCTTGTGAGTTCGGGTCGTATCAAAATTTTCACCATGCCGCTATTGTGGGGCACGAGAGGCCCCTCTATTCGACAAGCTCCGGCCAGAGGATTGGGGCATCGACGCCAGCTGAAGCGCTGAGGAAACCCAGGCTGCTTCTGAGAGGGCACATCTTTAGAACACTAACTTTCCCACGACTGATCCGTGCCTCAAGAACAACGGGCATATGCAGCGCTGCTGTTAGAACATTGGCTATACCTGTAGAGGCGGACGTGTCCGCATAGACAGGGCCAATACCGACAGGGCGGTAGCTATCGGCTTGCGTATGACGTCCACGCTCGCCCTCTCATCGATCAATGACCCGGTGAAGGTTCCCGTGCGGACGCGACGCTCGGCTTCGATTGACGGACCCAAGAAAGCCACAGAAGCTGTCTGGTCTGCTCTCTATATGTTGCTGAAGTTCTAGCGTGGCCTCACGAGATCAAAACGGCCCTCGGCAAGGATCTCGAAGTAGGCACTTGGCCCACCTGCACGCAGGACAGGTTGGGCGAGAGCTGTCTGATAAATACCCTCGGGAATCATGGCTTCATCGATGTGCACCGCGATGACTTCCCCGATCGTGAGTACACCGGTGGAAGCGTGCCCGTCTGCACCGCGCAGCGGGATCATGTCACTGACCCGGCACTCGAAACTTACTGGTGAGGCGGCGACGCGCGGTGCACTGATATCAACGGAATCGGCGGCTTCCAAGCCGGATGCGACGAATTCATCGAGGTCGGCCGTCGTTGACGTTGCGTTCATTTGTTCTGCAAGGGGGCGCGTGACCAGGTTCCAGGTGAACTCACCGCTCAGCTCGGCGTTGAGCGCGGTGTGCTTGCGGGTCGTACTTGAGAAGCCAATGAGTGGTGGCTTGTAGGAGAAGGCATTGAAGAAGCTGTACGGGGCGAGATTGCGAACTCCAGCAGGGGAAAGTGTCCCAATCCAACCGATCGGACGCGGCCCGACAATTGCATTGAACGGATCGTGCGGAAGCCGGTGGCCCTCTGCTGGGCGGTAGAAGTGCGAAGTCATCTGTCCAGTCAATCATCAATCGACAGCCCCGATCTGTTTTTTCCGCACAGCCAGTATCCCAAGGTTCGCGGCCAATGCTATCGACCTGTGTTGACCGTCGCTGTATTGTGGGCCAGACATCTATATATCTGGATTCGAGTACCCCAATGCGTTGCTAGCCTCAACCGCATAGCGGGCGATGATGGGGCCGAGTCGTTCAACGTCGTTGGGGCCGACCCGCTGCGTTGGGAACCCCAAACCTAGAACACCAGTGAGGGCCCCCCTATGACCGAATACGGGGGCGCTTATAGAGCCAACATCTTCATGGCGTTCGCCAAAGGCAGCATAAAAGCCCTGTTCGCGAGCAGTTTCCACTTGCCGCTCAAGGATTTCTAGCTTGTCCGGAGTTGAGGGAGCAAACTTTGTCAATGGCAAGTCCCTCAGCGCATCCCAGGCTTCAGGATCGTATGCCAAAAAGATCTTCCCAGGTGCACCAGCATGAATTGGCATCACTTGCCCAACCATGAATGGGCGCATTACGACATGTCGTGTCTCAGCAACAGCCACAACCGTTCGAAAAGCTCCGTCTCTGGTGTAGAGACAGGCGCTCTCACCGGTCTCATCCCTCAGTCGCTGAAGGATCGGTTTGATGAGACGAACGACATCAAGCCCGACTGTGCCTGGAGTAGCCCAACGAACCAAACCGATTCCGATGCGGTAACGGTCGTCTTCCCTGTCTAGAAATCCTTCTCGGACCATGTTCTGAACCAGTCGTTGGCATGTACTGGACGGCAGTCGTGTTTTCTTGATCAGTTGCTGCAATGTCGGTTCAGGATCCTCCACAGTGAAACAGTTAAGAATTTGGACCGCTTTCTGCAGTACGAGAATCGGCGCGGCTGCAGACGCTTTCTTTGCTTCCATAAGCCCTGACTTTACCTCGCTATGCATCTGCGGTGTTGCTTATTCCAGATCACTCGTGTCCGTAGTGTGACGTAGTTGACACACTCGACAAATAACCCGCATACTGAGTTTACAACTTACAGAGTGGGATTTCCTCACTTTTGATTCTGCGCTTTCAATGGAGAACCCGTGAACATGTCAACCGTTACTTGCGAAACTTTCCCTGAACAGAAGGATGCCAAAACGTCCAGAATTGGACTCATTGTCCCCAGCTCAAACACCACTATGGAAACGGAACTTCCGGAATTGTTCCGCCGCCAGTCAGAGGCCACCGGTCATCATTACACCTTCCACTCCGCGCGTGCTGCACTGAAGAACGTCAACCGCGAGGAACTGTTGGCCATGGTGGATAAAGCGGGGGAATGTGCTCGTGCGGTTTCTGACGCCGCCGTCGATGTCATTGCTTACGCCTGTCTCGTGGCGGTGATGGCGCAGGGCCCCAATTCCCATGAAAAATCAGAAAAGATCATTGCGTCCGCGGCTGAGGAGAACGGTCATCCTGCTGCGGTTTCAAGCAGTGCCGGCGCACTGGTGCGTACTCTGCAATCAATCGGGGCACGAAAGGTTTCGATGGTTGCGCCCTACATGCTGCCCCTTACCCAAATGGTGCGTGAGTACATCGAAGGTGCCGGCATAGAGGTAGTCGATGCGATCAGCTTAGAAGTTGATGACAATCTAGCCGTCGGTGCATTGGATCCACAGAAACTTCCGATGATTGCTCAAGGCCTCAATCGTGAGGGTATTGATGCCGTGATTCTTTCGGCATGTGTGCAGATGCCATCACTACCTGCGGTCCAGAAAGCAGAGGATCTGCTGGGAGTACCCGTCATTACGGCCGCAACGGCAACTGCGTACGAGATCCTGAAAGCGCTCGGACATGAACCTTCAATTGCCGGAGCTGGGGGTCTGCTCTCCGGAGCCTACGCACCTGCTGCTTCTCGGCGTGCTTAGGGGAGAGTCACCATGTCTTTGTCTCTGATCGCATTCTTCGTTCTGATTGGGGCGTTTGCTCTCGGCTCATTTACGCGCATCAACGCAGGCCTTGTAGCATTAGTAGCAGCATTCGTCGTCGGAGGTCTCGTTGTTGGGATGCCCATCAAAGACGTCATCGCACAATTCCCCAGCGGCCTGTTTTTCATCCTTCTTGGAGCTACGCTGCTGTTTGGAATCGTGCGCGTCACCGGCACGATCGACCTACTCGCGTACTGGGCCGAGCGACTCGCCGGAGACCGGCGCTTCCTAGTGCCGGTACTAATGTTTCTTCTGACCGCCGGCTTGGCTTCAGCAGGAGCATTCACGCCTGCGGCGATCGCTATTGTGGCACCTGTGGCGTTGGCACTGGGGTCTAGGTTCAGGATCAGTACGCTCGCAATGGGTTTAGTCATCGTCCAAGGAGCCAACGCTGGTGCGTTCTCTCCGGTCAACCCCTTTGGGGTTCTAGCCAATGTGATGCTCGATAACGCGGATGCCTCCGGAGATTCCCTGAAGCTCTTCCTCTACTGCTTCATATTCAACGCTATCCTCGCCTTCATCGCCTACGTCGCTATCCAGGCCATTATGAACAGGCGTGATGGCCGGTCCCTCCCCCGCTCAGAATCAACCAGCAGCGGGACTGCTCTTAGGACCACTCTGGCCGATGACTCCGTGGGTCATGACGCAGGTCAGTACCGAACGACAACCGGAACACAAACCGGTGTCGCTGTAGCCGACCCACGCACGCAACCCGATATCGATGTTTCGCTCGGGGCACCGGTGAAAGTGGACGCGACTCCTATGAGGATCCTTACGCTAGCCGGGGTGGGAACCCTACTGATTCTAACCACGGTTTTCAGTTTGGATGTTGGCGTTGCGTCCCTGATCATCGCTATCGCACTGATCTGCATCAAGCCCGGAGTTCAAAAGCCTGCTATTGAGGGACTGCCTTGGAACGCGATTATCCTCGTAACAGGCATCGTCACTTATGTCGGAATGCTCGAAGAGATGGGTGCGTTGAAAGAACTCGAGGCCGGTATCGCTAGCCTCGGTAACGGATCAATTGCAGCACTGATTACGAGCTATGTTGTCGCTATAGTCTCTGCTTTCGCCTCGACCACCGGAACGCTTGGAGTAATCAGTCCCATTGTTACACCTATTTCCTTGGACCCGCTGCTCAGCCCAATCGGAGTGATCACCGCCATTGCCATCAGCTCTTCGGTAGTGGATGTAAGTCCGATGTCCACCAGCGGCGCGCTCCTCATGGCTAGTGCCCCGCCAAAGGACGAACGACTCTTCTTCCGCGCTCTCCTCCTCTGGGCCATCGTAATGATCGCAATTGTCCCTATGCTCGTGTGGTTCATCTTCGTGCAGCTCGGCCTCGGATAGCCACGAAAGGACATACGAACAGATACAGGAACCCTAGTGCGGTGCATGTTTAAAAAACCAGCTGGCTTATCCATATTGGTCTAGATTTTTTGGCCCCAGTGTTCGGAACTTTTGTTGGGTTGTTGACCTCAGTATGGAATTGGTCCGTGTTTATGCCGAATTCCGGCAGGGGTTTCCACGCAGCCATATTCGTTGGCTAGAGATGAAGAGGCAGTGACCGGTTATTTTTCTAAGCGGTCACTGCCTCTTCATCTCTACTGCTTGATCAGTTCGTGGATGCCACCGACGAGCCACTTCCCACCGAGTTCATTCTGATGCAGCTCCACATACCAAGTCCCGGCATCGGTCTTGAAATCAGCCGTTACAACCTGTGGATTGTGCTCACTCCCCTGCATCACGGGCCCAGAAAGGATCTTGTCGAACGGGATCCTCACCGGATCGATATACTCCGCCTCGATGGCATATTCCTTTTCCAAATACGGACGAAGCTCGGCATACCACCGATGTCCCGGCGCCACGGGCAGAGCAGCGTCCGGACATCACCTGGGATGCCGGACGCCAAACACGCAAAGGCTCACGCTACGGACTCTATGATCCAGCCCCGGAAGGCGCGATCTCCACCACCCGGCAGGCCGAAGTCAGCAACCTCGCCGTGCCCTGGTCACCCACCTCCTACAAAGGCCTGCTGTTCGGCATTGATCTGGCATCAGGGTGGGGCGTCATGCACGACCCGATCTTCGCCTACCCCCACACCGTGAACAACGCCAACGTCGTCGTCATCGGCGACATCGGCTCCGCCAAAAGCTCCGCCGGGAAAACCTGGGGATGCCTGCGCCCCATGATCATCGGACGCAACGTCATCGTCATCGACAAGAAACCCAGCGACTCCAACCCGGAAGAAGGCGAATACGCCGAACTCTGCCGGTACCAGGGCGGGGAACCTGTCACGTTCAAGATCGGCGGCGGCGGATCCTGCATCAACATTTTTGACCCGTCCATCTCCGCGGAAACCGAAGAAGACAGCACCACCGGCGAAACCCCGCCAAGCCAGTCCATGCTGCTGCGCGCAGTCGCCGAAGAAGTCCTCGGCCGGCCCATCAGCCCCCGCGAAGGCAAAGCCCTGCGCACAGCACACCGCCGCGCACTGAAAGACGCCGCCGCCCAGGGCGCCACTCCCACCATCCGTCTGGTCATCCACCGGATGATCGACCCCGCCGAAGAAGACTCCACTCACCTGGAAATCGACAAAACTACTTTGCGTGAATGGGGGTACGACGTCGCCTTCGAACTCGAACGCTTCGTCGAAGAAGACCTGGCGGGAATGATCGACAACGAAACCACACCGGATGTGAAACTCAAAGACGGACTCACCGTCTTCGACGTCTCCCAACTACCAGAAAACGGGCCAGCCCTGGCAATTGTCATGACGGTGATCAACACGTGGATGACCAACCGCCTGTTCAAAGCCAAGAACCGCCGCCAGACCCACTTCGTCGTCGAGGAAGCCTGGCACCTGGTCCATACCTCGGTCGCCAAAGTGATCCGCCGCAACCAGAAAGTCTCCCGCGCCATCGGCTTGTCTAATTGGTTCTTCTTCCACCACGTCTCAGACATCCCCTCCGGCACCGACGCGGAAGCGATCATCAAAGAATGCGACACCGTGCTGGTCTACCAGCAGAAGAAAGCACCGGACGCCCGGGCAGCAGTGGACATGTTCGACCTTCCGGCCTCCAGCTACCCCACGATCCTGAACCTGGCCACCGGCACCTGCCTGATGAAAATCGGCAACGAAGCCCCGTTCGAGGTGAAGCATCTGCGCAGCGACGTGGAAACAATCCTCACCGACACCGACAAAGCCCTGGTTGCTAGGACCACGAGTGAAAAGGAGCAGGATCATGGCCTCCCCACAGCGTGACAGTAACTTCATCACGTTTCTGATCATTGCGGTGCTTGCCGGGATCGTGCTGTCCGCGTTGAACTGGGGCGAGAAAATCACCCCCACGGATTCCAAAGTTTCCTGGAATCCGTTGGATCTGCTCGAAGCGGGCCTCGACGGGGATCTTTCCTGGCCTGCCGCGTCCTGGTTCATCCTCGGCGGCATCATTGTCCTGCTCATCGCCGGATACGTACTGATCACCGAACTATGGGTGACCCCGCGCAAGAACACCGCCACGTTCAATCCCCAGGGTGCGGCGATCACCTCGATGATGGGCTTCACCGCCGCCTGGCATAAGGCACGCCAGATCTATGGGCCGTCGGTCACCAGGAAAACCGCGGAAGCGTTCATCGCACTGGCTGTCTACACCAACGCATCCAAAAAAGTGGCCCTGTATATCCAGCTCGAAGACAGCCTCTGGGTCTATGCCCCGGCCCGCGGCGGCAAAACCTCCAGCATCGTGGTGCCCATGGTGCTGAACGCCCCCGGCCCGGTCCTGGCAACGTCGACCAAACCCGACGTGGTCGCCTGGACTGCCACCGCACGCCAAACGCAAGGCGAAGTATTTGTCTGCGATTGGGAGGACATCACCGGCTGGCCCCACAAGGTGAAATGGACGCCGATCTACGGGTGCGAGGACGAAGACGAAGCACTGGAACGCGGCAAGGCCTGGGCGAATGCAGCACCGATGGAAGGCACCAAAAACGGGTCCTGGTTCAGCGCCAAAGCAGGCTCCGTCCTCGGCCGGCTGCTGCACGCCGCCGCATTGGAGGACCGCACCATGGATGACCTGCTGCTGTGGATCTTCGACTCCCACAACCCTGACCCCATTACGATCCTGGAAGACCACCACAAATCCAGGGCCTTCATCCAGCCTCTGCGTGAGCGTACCGAATCGAGGGCCGGGGAAACCGAAGACTCCATCAAATCCACTCTGCTCTCTCTGGCTGAACCATTGGTCACCGAGAAGGTGCTGTCCCAGTTCCGGTTCCGCCGCGAGGAAGCCTTCGACATCAACGATTTCCTCGAAGGACCCAACACGTTGCATATCGTGGTGGACGGCGAAAAGTCCCCGCTCGGCACGCTGAGCACGATGTTCGCCGATCAGGTCTACCGGGCCGCACGGCGCAAATCCAGTACCTTTGCCTCCGGCCGGCTCTGGCCGGTATTCCGCATGGTGCTTGACGAAGCACCTAACGTGGCAGCATTCAGCAACATGGCCGAGCTCATCACCGATACCGGTGGCCGCGGCATCCAAGTGATCGGCATCAGCCAGTCCTTCATCCAGAACGAAGCACGTTGGGGCAGAGAAGAAGCTAAAGCCATCGAATCCAACGCCAGCCTGAAGCTGATTTTCCCCGGCATCAACAGCGAAGATTTGAAAACCTACGCCAGCGACATGGGCGTACGCGACAAAGCACGCATCAGCCATTCCTCCAGCAAAACCGGCGGGTCAACTACTACCAGCACGGAGGAGAAAGCAATCGTCCGCGCCGAAGAACTCAAGCACCTGCGCTTCGGGCAAGCCACCGCCGTGTATCGGAACCTGCCGCCGCACGTGGTGCACACCGAAATGGTGTGGCAGCGCAAAGACCATCAGGACTTGAAAGACATGAAAGACCAGACACTGCGCACCTGCGGCAAGGTCTTTCTGGACGCCGACCATGTCGGAGGAAAGGAGGCGGAACGTGAGCGAGCAGAATAACCGCGATGAGCTCATCGAACTGATCGTTCCCATCGTTGAGCCACTGCTGGAACGCCAGAACAAAGTCGAGCAAGGACTCCAGGAACAAGAAGCAGTCCTTGTAGAGCTCGCTGGCCAGCTGGAAACGTTGCTACAGAAGAGTAAGGAGCAGACACCCTCCCCGTGGAATCTTCATCAAGGTGACCCCGAAGAAAATACTGAGCTACTGGGTGAAATCAATGAATGGCTGCCGTGGTTCAACGCAACCTACGGGGCGGGGTTGAGCGTGAACATGATTCCTTCGTGTTGGTTCCGGCATCCTAACGTCGTAGCTCACCTGATGGGGTTCTACGTCGCATGGAAGGCCGCCAACTACGGGGCAACGAGTCCTAATAGTGATTTAGTGTATTGGAGCCTTCGCTATCTGCCAGATGTGCTGGATATCGTCAATGCGCCTGGTGACAAGGGAGGTATGGCTGGATGCAGGCGCGAGCACCGTGCCCCAGACCGGGTGGACCCGGTCCCTGAACCGTCCAAGAATGAATTCACTGCATGGCTGACGGAGAACTACTTGTCGCAAGCACAATGAAGTTTCCAGAAATGACTAACCTTGTGGAGTAATCCGAGAATTTTTGTTCTTCGGATTGCCCTGAAAAAGGATTATCGCGTGGGGCGTGAAGCAATAATTGCTCGAACCGTTGAGTGGGAACGCACAAAAGTATTCGCTTCTGCACCGAGAAGCTCAATGACTCGTAGCAGTGCATCGTGATCTGCCTGTGGTGACTTATCGAAAATTGACTCATGATGCGCAATCCGGTTTCTCAGTTTTGCAAGCTTTTCAAGATCTGCATGCAACTTTGTCGGATCTACGGTTTTCGTTCGGTCTACATATCTGAATTCAATTTCAAGACACTCTTCCCACAGAGTTTGGCGCATTTCGTGGGTGAAAAGGTACTTCCAGAATCCAAATGAAAGCTCCGCAAGGATTTTCCCACGTGGTAGCGACGAATCTTTAAAGAATCCTGAATATTCTCGCGCGTCTTCTAGGCTTTCAGACAGCTTTCTTACCGTTTTCTGTGTTCCGGGGGAATTAGGTAGAACCAAGAGCGAAGCATCCTTCGACTTTAACCAGTCCGCTTTTGGGTTAAGGCTCTGCCCCCTACGAAACAACGCTTTGTCGCAGGAATTTCGCAATGCAATCTCAAAGTGAGAAAAGTCTTTGAAGAGCGCAGCTCCCAGATCTGCGTTCCAGGAATAAAGTTCGAGAGCAAGCTTTGCGTCCCCATTCGCAGCATCCATGTATTTCTGGAAACGTCCTTTAGAGATCCAGGGTGGGTGTCCTCCACTGCGCTTCGCCATTCAGGAGGCTCCTCAGGTTGTAGATGCTATCTGTCATAGGTGTTATAGTTTAGTTAGTGAAAGCTCGTCTTGCGAGTTACTGGATGCTTGGCTTAAAGGCCATTCCCTCACCCGTTGTGCGTGAGTGTGAACCTTTAATCCGAGCATCTGCCTTTTAACCGACGCTCATCCCTGCTTGGTTTCGCCCACGCGGTGCCAGCCTAGCGGTTTGAAGGATGCACAGCTGCTCCCGCAATCTGCTTTAGCTCATTTTCGTCTAGAAGATAGCTCTTCAAACCAGATTTCCTGGTTCGATGCTGCTTCACTTCTCGATATTCAGTGAGCATCCGCGAATAAACCGGCATTGCTTGATAATGCGAGTTCCCTTTTTCGGGACCTAGTATGAAGTCTTCTTGCTCTCTCCACTTGCCAGCGCTGACAAGGAAGTTGGCGTAATCTGACATCTGACTTTCGAACTGGTCATTGTGGTCAAAACCATTAAACTTCAAAGCCCTCTGGATTGATTCCTCGATCACAACGCCGTTTTGTTGCAGCTCAGCAATGCTGTACAAAGCGATTCTGAACATATCGAGCACGTCCATAACGAAGTCGCAATGATGCGCGCTTAGCTCATCTCGAATGCCGTAGAACTCAGTGGAATACTCTTTAGTAAAGCCTTGCTCAAGAACTTCTGCCCGCTCAAGCTGATATTTCTTGTCTCCGTCGACGTCCCCAGCATCTTCGGGCAACACGCGTCCAAGAATTCTATGCAGAAGGGCAAGCTTATGTCGGTCGAGTGCGGACAACGTATCTGGCCCGACATCTCTGTTACTCTCGTTTCCTTCGCGATAAGTAAACACCGAATCTTGAAGCCGATCACGCACAAAATCACTAAGAGTCTGACGCCCTTCGGCCGCTTTAGCTTGTAGCGCATCCCTCACGGAATCATCTATACGTACTGTAATTGTCGCCACGAAGATCCTTTCAAAACCATGAAGCGCGTAATACACAGCGTACTGCGTGTATTACAAAAATACAACTGGTCTTTTTCTCGATTTGTCGCCGTCCCCTCCAAAGCTAAGAAGAACGGCCCGAATGCTAAGCTCCAAAAACTCTGAAGTTCTAACGCAGGGAAGAGCCGCTGGGCCCTTTGCGGCGTAGTTCGTCATCGTGCACCTTGTTCTTCTGCTCGTCTTGCAGTTCAGTACGGTTCCTACGCAATTTTTCAAGCAGCGACTCCGCTGCTTGAGTTGGCTTCTGACCGCTCATTTCATGTTCTGCATCTGCCGGCACGGTGCTCTCCTGATCTGTCGCGGGCTGCGTGTTGCCTTGGCTGAGCCGGCGTAGCTCAGCAAGTTTCGCTTCAGCGCTCGTAGGGCTGAGCGTAGTGGCTGCTTCATCATTCTTCTGCGTTGCCATCTCTGCAGTTGCCTCGTCTGTCATCGGCGAGCGAGTGGTCAGCTCCGAGTGCTTGTGCAGCTCGGCCGCACGGTTTCGCAGATCCTGCGCCACTTCACTCTTCTTCACATGAGTCTTCGGCAACAGTTCTGGTTCTGAGTCAGCAATATTGTAGGTACGTCGGTAGGCTGCGACTTCGGCTGCGACCCTGCGCCATTCTTCGGCCCGGTCACCGCGTCCTGGCACTGGACCAAGTGCTTCCAGCCAGACCGGTGGGTTCTGCGCCAGCTGCGCGCCGACCCGCTGCTGCTCGGTCTCGAGCACGTGACGGTATCCGGTGAGCTGCTGCTTCCACGCGTGAGGGGTGCGCGGATCATGCAGCTCGGACGATGGTGCGTACCACTCACCCAGCTCGTTGCGAACATGTGGTGGTTGAAGGTTTGGCTGTTCGAGCTCGCGCAGTTCCAGCTCACGGCTGATGCGTTCGACAATCGTTCCGGAAGCTGTGCTGTGCAGCTCATGGCTACGGTCCAGGATCTCTGCTTGGCGCAGCAACTCTGGCATATTTTCCCGTCGTTGCTGTTCTTCGCGCAACCTGTCCAGCGACCAAGACAAAAGTTTTTCGTTGTTTTCTGGGTCAGAGGGAACTTGGCGCAGCAAATCGTCACCGGTGGTTTTGACCCGGGCGGCCAGTGCGTCATCGGTGAGGTGGCCATACAACCGGCGCGTGTAAGGGCTCAGTCCTTCCTTAGTCGCCTGCTGAGTGGCAGTCTCCCGGTACGGAACAGCCAGAATGTCTGCTTGCGTAGTAGCTCGGCGTTCGAGTTCTTCCAGATGCCCGGTACTCACCTCGCGCAGCGGACGATGCGCTTCGGCGAGTGTTTCGGTCCGGTTTTCGATCAGCGGTTCCATGCGCCATGCCAGCACGGCTGCTGGCTGGTCAGCATTAGCGAATTCGCGCTGGTGGTAGGCGTCAGCCAACAGCGTTTCCAGCTTGATTCCTTGGGATTCCGCGGTCTGCAGATGGCGGTTGACAGCACCCCAGGCCGGATCGGCAATAAACGTGCTGGCAGTGTTTTCCCCGACGACGGTGCGGAAGATCTGCTCAAAGCGTGCGGCCTGTGCCTGGTCTGCCAAGTCGCGGTAGATTTCACCAAGCCCGTTGAGGTCGCGTGCCTTGTCGTGTTCGCGGGTGATCGATTCGTGCGCGGTGATGTTCAGGTCGGTACGTCCGGCAATATCCTTCAGCACTTCATCGGGGCGTTCGTTCTCTGCCAGTCCCACATAGATCTGGTTGCTGTATTTGCCGCGGCTGGTCGCAACGTACGCGCCGGCACGATCGCTCTGGTTGGTGAGCAGTGCGTGGGCCGTGTCAACTGTGGCACCTTGGGCGGTGTGGACGGTGTCGGCGTAACCGAGGATCACGTGCTTTTCCGCGTAAGCGGCAGGAATCACCGCAAGTCCTTGGTGTTGCTGGTGGCGTGCCAGCAGGTGGCCGTCTTGAAAGCCTTCAACTACCCAGGCATCGTTGTTTTTCACGAAGTCTTTGCCCTGGTGAACACTGATCCGGCGGTCATTATTTTTGGTCAGGATGACATCGCCAGCATAGATCTGTGTGTTGTTTCGGCCGGTCAGTGATTGGGTTTCGTCGAGTTGGCCGTTGTGCAGCCGGTAGGCCTGCGCCTTCTGGTTCAGGCTCTGAACCTGCGCATTGGTTCCGGCCAGCATGAGGGATTTGGTCCCCTCGTTGGTGTCTTTCTGCCACGCAGCAAAAACCTGGTCAGCCATGTGGTCCACCGTGCCGGCTTGGATCTTCCGTTCGGCGCGGTAGTACGCCCACGGGTCATCTTTACCCACAGCTGGGGCTTCACGCAGCGCCAACGAGGCGGCGGCTTCTTCAAGGTTCGCGGTGCCATCGATGTTGCGGAAACGGTGGATCTCCTCCAAGTTCACCAGCTGCTCTTCCGCGTTCAGCAGACGCAATAGTCCGCCGGCTCCGACGGCGGAAAGCTGCTTGTCATCGCCGATGGCCCGCACCAGTGCGCCGCGCTTTTTCGCTTGCAGGATGAGGGTCACGAACTGCGGGGTGCCAAGCATCCCGGCCTCGTCAACCAGAACAATGTCACCGGGGTTCAGCTTGTCCGGGGCACGTAGGAGACGGTCGACAGTCATTGCTTCCGCGCCGACTTCATTACCTAGCAGGGAGGCTGCTTTCGCTGACGGAGCCACAGCGACGACATGATGGCCACTGTGCTGCATTGCCGTGACGGCCAGGCGCATGGAGGTGGTTTTGCCGGTGCCGGCCGGCCCGATCCCGGCGACCAGAAGCTTGGGGCTGCAGGAGAATTGCTGAGCCAGCGCTATCTGCTGGGCGTTTAGCCGGCCTTCGAAGTTCTCCAGGACGCGGGTGAATTCCCCCTGCGTCACCGCAGGGATCACCTCGGTCCGGGCGGCCTGCACGGCGGTATGTTCAGCTTCCAGAATGGTCTCGGAAGTGTAGAGGGCTGCGTGGGGTTTCTGGTACCGGTGCACGGCAGTCATTGCTCCGGGTATGGCGGCCGGGACGGGCAGATCCGGGGTGACTTGCAGACTCAACGAGTCCAGGGCAGCGGTCCGGATCTGAACGATCACACTGTCTGCGACGGGCTGTGCTTGGTACTCGTTGGTGAGTTGTCGGCGCACTTCGGCTTCCACATGCGCCGGTGTCCAAGTGGAACGGTTCTGTTCCAGACGGGTGATGGTCGACTGCGCCAGCGTTTCAATCGTCTCCGCTGGCAGCACGTTTATGGGCTCGTAGTCCGGGTTCTGGGCCTTCGAATAGGCACGCACCGCAGCGAACAAATCATCACCTGTCAGCGCTCCAGGAACAGCGCTGAACTTGGTCTGCCAGTGCCCGGTGAGCTCGGAAAGGGAACGGCCTTTCTTCTTTGCCGCACGGGTTTCCAGTGTCGCTTGCTGGGAGAGTTTAATCAGCTGCTTCGAGTTCGGGGCACGTCCGTGGCGCTCCTCAAAGCCAGCAACCAACTGTGCAAGGTTCTCTTTGATGTTGCTCCGGCGTGAGGAGGCAGCTTCGATCGCGGCCATCGGCACCCCGCCGATTTCGATGATCGGACGCTTGCCTTCGACTGTGCGAGCGACTGGGGATGCTCCCAGTTCTTTGCAGACGTACTGCATGACTTTGGCGTTGTAATGCTCCGACACCGACACCGCGTACTTATGAAGCACGGTCCCGTCTAGGGCGCTCCATTTGCCGTCCATGCCGAGTACTTTGTTGGAGACGACGATGTGATCGTGCAGCTGCGGGTCGCCGTCACGTGAGTCATAGTGCCGGAAGGAGGTGTAGATCAGACCACCGTCGACGTCCTCGGATCTGACGCCGTTCTTGCCTCGCCGAGTAAACGTGGCGTTGTTTTCCAGGTACTTCATCGCGTCTTCAATCGCCGCATGATGCGCCTTTTCAATGGCGACTTGCACTTTGCGGTCGCTGACACCCCAGAGGTAGGAGATGCTCTTGGATGGGGAGAACACCATGTCATAACCCGCCACCGCGTTGGACCCTTTATGGGTCTGGCGGGAGATGAACTGGGAGAGCTCTTCCTTGTCCTTAGGCTTGCGACCATGCAGCTCGTAGAAGTGCTGTCCGCCGGCTTTGGCGCGGATGATGCGGCGTTCGTCAGCACTCGGTTCGCGGTGCTTCAAGCGTGTGAAGTCACCCATGGCTGTGGTGATCTTCTTCGTCAGTGCCGCATCGTACTGGTCGAAACGCTTGTAGCGCTGACCGAGTTTCGCCTCGATCTTCGTGCCTGTCTCTGGGTCGATCTGGCCTGCTAGGGGGTGCTGTCCCAGACCATAGAGCAGTTCCATCTGCTCTTCGGTCACCGTGCCAGAGACCCCGAGGTTCTTTGCTCCGCGGCCTCCCCAGATTCCTGGTGGGTGACCGGTGACGGTGTAGTAATCCCCCAGTGTCCGGTCTGCTGTGCGCAGCTCATCGGCTGAAGCGACTTCGCGGGTGTAGTACTGATAGCCGTCGCCTGCGCTGAGCTTATGCAGGGTCATCACACAGACGATTCTAGCAATTCTGACCAAAGTTATCGAGGATGCAAGAGGTGTGACAGATCTATTCTTTGAGAATCGGGAAAAAATCCTGGCCGGAGGTCGTTGACCGTTTCGCAAAGTCGACTGGACGTGTTCAGCTGAGGGACGAGGATGAGGGGCACACGGGAAGGAAGATTGATCTGACCATCAAAAATTTTCTTTTGGTGCGGTTTTGCACATGCGATCTTGGCTGTGTGCAGGTGTGGCCAAGGTGGGTTTGATAGGGTCGCAGCTGTGCCCGGTTAAGTCTCTTGTGTAAAACCGTGCGTGGAGTTTTCCACGTGTGGGCGGGTGGAGATGCCCTGTGATCTCAAAGCCGTCCATAGGTGGAAAACTCCACGCAGCACAGAGCCTGAGCGTGAGTGAAGTCCGTTATCGCTTTGGGCCGGGGTGCGCGAGGGGTGTCCCCTCGCCAAAAAATGATTGTGTTGTTGATGGTGAAGGAATTATTTGATGAGTAAGCCACGAAAGTCTTCTGCAGCGTTGGCCGCCCGGGAGAAAGCACGGGCGAAAGCGGAGGAGATTACTCGCCGCAATGAGGAGCTGATCGAGTTAGCTGCGGGGTTCTTCGTCCACGAGGATCAGCTAGCCAAGATTGACGAAGAGACCGAGCAAAAGATTGCGGAACTTCGCGCGACAGCTGAGCAGAAGAAAGCCACCACTGCGCGTGAAGCTATGGAGGTGGTGGGCCTGATGTTGGCAACGGGTGAATCGAAGAAATCGATCGGCGAACGTCTCGGGTTGAGCAGCGCAGAGCTCAAAGCGTATATTCCGCCGGTAGCCCCGAAGCCACAGGAAGAAAAGTAAACGGGACATCGTGTGCAATTTTTACCCGTGGATCTGTCGCCAGTGACGAACAGCTGATTTCTTCAGCAGTCTCTTAGCTAGGTGCTCTCTGGATTGTCCGTCTCGTTTTGCGAATGATCCAAAAGCAGGATCGCCTAGCGCGGCAACAGTACGGCGCCACGCGCGAAAGTGCCCTTCGTGCTTCTTCTAGGAAGCACGAAGGGCACCTTGAACCTTATTTAGCCCAGCTGGGGTTAAACGGTTCGCACAGTCCATCAATGGGCCGGAACTCCTGCGGGTCCAAACCTTCCAGAGCTTCCGGCCCATCAGCTTGGCCACTCGCCCAATACCAGTACGCTTCTTTACTGATCGCCAGACTTCGCGCGTCACGCGTGCGATACCAACGCGCGGCCACGTCCCCTTCGACATAAGTGCAGTACCCGAATAGCTTTCCTTGCTCGTCTTCGGTCTGCGCGACGGCGAAGATAATGTATGGCCAGGATCCTAGATCCCATCCGTCCCGTCCCCATGCTGAAAGTTCATTCCAGCTAGTGCCCGTCAGGCTCGCCATCCAGTCATACCCTTCGCCGTAAACGTCCCGTCCAACAATGGCTGGGACGGTGACAGTTTCCTGGGTGTCTTTGGTTTTGGTCTGCATCTCTTGGTTCCTTTCGCCTTGGGTGAGAGGGACAGGGAACTAACCACCTGCCCAACGTCTCCCCCAGTTGTTTTTTGCCTGCTGGCGAAATGAAATGAAGCGGGGCCAGCCGCAAAACCCATCAACCCGACAGGGGTGCGGAAACCAGAAAATCTTTGGCCGGAAAAAGCGACGAAGGAGCGCGGACCTAAGAATTTCTGGGTGCAGCACGCCCGAAGCGCAGCGAGTGGCTTGTGGGTTTGGAGGTGGCCCGTACACTCCGAAGGACAGCAGCAAAAAACAGAAAAGACGACCGGCCGCCAGGCCGGTCCACAGCCGGCCGCGCCAGCGGACGCCCGATTCTGGAAAATGAGCAACAAGGTAAAGCGAAGAATCAGGGCGGCGAACGGAACCCTTTAGCTCAGTCTCGCCGCCCTCTTCATCCCCATGAAACTTTTCAGACCTTGCACGGTATCTGTCCCGACCCGATTGATTGATAGATAGATAGATCCATTGACTGCGTTCTTTGCACGTGCTGCAATTAGAATTCTGAGAGTTACCTGAATCTCCCCGAGTAGACCTGTGTTGCTCCACCTGCTCGGCTTATGATCGAGATGCGAACTCACGCGGCGCACATAATTGAATAACCTTTTCGCGAGGTCGAGCAAAGCGTTCCGGGCCACCCGGAACGTTTTCTCATATTTTTTGCCAAACAGAGCAAAATAAACCGTCAATGAGCCCCTGGACTATACGAACTGGGGTGAATGCCAACATGTCAGAAAATCGTGCTCGCGTAGGCCTGATTCTTGTGGCTTTAATGGCCAAGTTAGGGTTGACTGAACACAATAGCAAGTTAGTCTTTAATAAAAGCGAATTGATGTGAATAAAGGAGACCGAACTGTGCTGAAGATTAAGAAGATGGTGACCGCCGGGGCGACAGCGCTCTGCCTGACCGCCGGGATGGTGGCTTTAGCTCCTGCAGCCCAAGCGGACACCCAGACTCGGTGGTACAACAACCTGCAAATTTGCAAAGCTGAAACCAATGCTCGGGTGAAGCACCTCCGAAACAAGGGTTACACGGTCAGTATTCAGCGGTATTGCAAGGGCGAGCAATACATCGGTTACATGCCTCAGTATCAAACGGTTCTTTACGTCAACTGACGCTCATCTGAGGAACAGCGGGTCTGCTGAAGGTTTGGTTGACGCTAAGGTTCATCAAGCAACCGTGATGCAAACAGAGCATCAGAGTAATCATTGGGTAGTTCTCGTTCGATCTGGGACATGTATCAACCATAAGTGCCGATGATGAAGCTCCTCGAAATTGTCCAGTCACCAACTGGACAATTAATGCGCCTCGTCCGTTACTTCACACAATACAGGGCACAATATGTCGGGGCGTAGCTCTCACTGTGTGAATATCGTTCGTTTCTGGCGCACTCACTACAACGTCCCAGACGCGGTTAGCTGACAACCTAGGCAACGACTACCTATAAACCTCGCGACGGTGTGCCACTCGGACGACCGTGACAACAAGAACGTCGTCCATCACCTCATAGAGAACGCGGTAGTCACCAATCCGAACCCGCCACGCGTTAGTTTCACCTACCAGTTTTTTACACCCGCTAGGGCGAGGCTCTCTCTCCAGATCAGCAATACCAGACAAAACACGCCGCCGTATACCCGGGTCTAGCTTCTTCAGCTCTTTAGCGGCCGCGGTAGTAAATTCGACGCGGTACGAACTCACGCGTCCAGCTCAGCGCGCAGTTCACTGAGGCTCATACGCTCACCGCCATCGACCAACTTGGCTGCTCGATAATCGGCGACGTCCCGGAGCATCTCCAGCTGCTCCAAAAGCTCGAAATCTTCAGGTCCAATGAGGACTGCAGCGGGCTTTCCATTCTTCGTGATCTGCACACGCTCATGCCCAAAGTTGGCCCGGCCTACCGTATCAGCCAGTCCATTGCGAAGTTCCCGAATCGTGAGGGAAGAGGTAATCGAGTTCATGTAACCACAATATCATTTGTGTACACATTGGACACAGTGGATGTTTTTAGTCGAACGCTGGAGTACCTATGACTCGCTTCAAAAACGGTCGTTTATGACACACGGACTCGGTGGCTCGACCGAAAAACACCGACACTTGAAAACTCAACAGATTTTCAACGCCATTTCGTCGCAAAACCCAGTGTCATAAACTATGTGCCGATACACTACACGGCCAACGAGTATTGATACATTGGGACGCATGGGACACCTCCTCGGATACGCCAGAGTCTCCACCGCGGATCAAGACGCACAACTTCAACTCGATGCACTGACCCAAGCGGGGTGCTATCGCATCTTCACCGACACTGCCTCCGGTTCGCTCGAGTCGCGCCCCGAGCTCGACAAGTTGCTCGATCAGATCCGCCCCGGTGACACTCTCGTGGTCTGGCGGCTGGACCGCCTCGGTCGTTCTATCCGCCATCTGATCAACCACATGGATGCACTGCAAAAACGAGACATCGAGTTCAAGTCCCTCCAGGAGAACATCGACACCAGCTCCTCCGGTGGCCGCCTCGTATTCAACATCTTCGCTTCTCTGGCCGAATTCGAACGCGACCTCATCCGCGAACGCACCAACGCCGGCCTACAAGCCGCCAGAGCGCGCGGCCGCACTGGAGGCCGCCCAGCATCTCTATCCCCCGATAAACTGCGCACTGCCAAAAGGCTCTATGAGCAACGAGATATGACAGTGACTCAAATTGGTGAGGTTCTTGGCGTCAGCCGTAGCACCGTTTACCGCGCGTTGAACAAACAAAGCAAAAAATAAAGAACGAACTCGTACACACGTAACTGTCGGACGATTTACTCGAGGTTGCTCAGGCTTAACACCGAACTCACGGTTTAGACTGCTCAATATAAATCTATAAGGATCACTTCGTTCTATACGGGTTAAGCTGAGAATATGCCTTGGACACCCCTACATGCCGCACTTGGCGATATTGGAAGCACACTAGATTTTTCGCTGATTCAACGCGCGGTTGACGAAGGCATTGAAGAAAACTCAAATCTTGATTGGAAATCTGTACCACCTCTTACAGCGACAGATGCTGCGGGTCGTCAAGCACAAGGAATCGAACTCGCCAAAGACATTGCAGCACTGGCCAATTCAGGTGGGGGGATGATTGTCTATGGCGTGCAAGAACAGGACGGTGATACCTCTGCGGCTGGACTTATTAAAACATTCAAATCATTCGGTGAAACCGATCTCAGGAATATACGCCAAGTAGCCAACAACCTAATTTATCCTCCTGTCACCGGTTTAGACCTGATGTTCCTTACTGCTGAGGGAAATTCCGATGAAGGGGTGCTCGTCGCGTTAATTTCCCCAAGCGCTGATAGCCCGCACTTGCTGTACCAAAAGGGAAATCATGAGTGGTTTCAAGCGCCATGGCGAGATGGGTCGAACACCAGACGAATGGCAGAACGACAGTTGGCGGACGCCTATAGGCAAAGAGAACAGCGTCGCCAACGTCAAGAACAAGACTTTGCGAAGATCTATTCTGACACGGTCAAGAGCGTTGGGGGCACTAATCCAGGTATCGGACCTACGTGGATCATAGGCGTCGCGGTCCCCTTACAATCGCGACTAGATGAACGCAGGCTAAACGCAATAAGCGCCAGACGTTTCCTCCATGCCAGTCATCAATATTTCAAGCAAAAAGGTTTCTCACCTCTGTCCGAATTACTGGAAAATGATACTCGGGTTGGTCTGCGGAAATTTATTTTTGCTTCTTCTCGCACTAGCGGACCGGGTAAGATACAAGCTCGCATTGAACTTCATGGAAATGGTTCTTTTGCCCTCGCTTTCACGCGCGACGGGGTGTTCGGACAAAACATCAGAGAAGTCGGGCAGGTGCCTGTAGATGATCTCTTGGCCATGGCGAAAGATATTATTGCTTTAATACTCCAGTCAGTCGATTCAGGTTCAATCTCTAGTGACTACATGGTGAAAGCCGGTGTAGAGCCACACACGGAAATTTTCCGCCATCCAGATCCGTCACTTCCAAATCATTACCAGCCCTTTGACGAACGGCACCGAGTGAAAAACCACGAACCTGTTCAGGCTGTGATGGTCACTCGCTATGGGAGAGAACAACTCCTAGAAAGCGCAGCTGAATTCGTCACGGATTTAATGATGCAAATCGGGTCCTGGGTTCAAGTCACCGCAGGCCAGCTAGAACATGAAATTAGAATGAATGAAGATTACTAATTATGGATTGGTGCACATTGCAACTCACATGGGATTCGAGACACCTAGGTTACGTGACAGTAAATATTCTCAACTTGATTGTTCCGGCATCCTAGCGACATGTTCGAGCAATCCGACTTGATCAGTAATTAGCCCGATTCTTAATTCGTTAGCCCAGGTACTTACTCTCGTCGAGTATGGTTGACCCTTCTTCGAGATCAGTGAATCTGCTCGACTGAGTATTACGCCGTGTCTAGCTCGGGAGAGCATCACCAGGAGGACGCGGTGTTCTTCTGCGATCTCGGATTGTTTTTTCGCCAAGAAGCTGGGCACATGGCCTTGTTCGAAACCGGGGATGAAAACCCAATCAAATTGTTGCCCTTTCCCAGTGTGTGCATTGAGCAGATGAACGCCCGGTCGGATGGCGGTGTCGCCTTGATCGAGGATGCGAAATTGCATAAGAGCAGCCTGAATTGATCCGGCATCAGTGGCCAGTTTTTCGAGATGATCCAAAGCCTCCGCCACGTCAGCAGCAGTGTCCAAGTCAGTGGCATCTATCCGGGCGAGTACTTCGGTCTTAAGGACAGCAAGGTCTGGGTTTCCGCCAAGCCGCGTCGTAGCGTCATTGATGAGTTCGATGATGCCCGCATCATCGACAGCGAGGTCCCACCGTGTGCTGGGCAGTGAGGACTCCGCAAATACGGCGTCAATAGGTTTACGTCGCCAGGCTGCTCGACAGATGATTCCAATTGTGGCGCTTGGTTGCTTCTTAAGAATGTGACCCGACGCCCGTTCAATGAACGCGGCTTCTTCTGCCCCCGTTGAGAATTTAGCTCCGACAGTAATGCCTTCTTCGAACCAGGCGTTGGGATCTTTCGGTTGGAGAGCCTGACCACCAAGCCCGACAGAGACCAAGTTCAGCAGTCCGAGGACTCTGGGTGAAGATCGATAGGAGACACCGAGATCGACAGGCTCGCCACAGATCTTGCGCAGTCGTCTCTCCACATCGATTGGTCGGGCACCTGTCCAGCTATAGATGCCTTGGAGCGGGTCCCCCACGAAAGTGCGACTTTGCTCGCAACTGCGAATTGCCAGATCAAGTTGCTGTGGAGAGAGATCTTGAAATTCATCCACCAACATGGCGCCGTAGTGCTTGCGATAAAGCGACGCAATTTCCGGCACACGGATCAGCCTCTGGGCATGTCTGAGTAGATCATCGTAGTAGATCGTCCCTGATTCTTGCCGCGCCGACTCTATCTCGGCCGACTGGGTAATTCCATGGGCGGCAAGGGCTTCAAGTACTTGGCAGTCGCTATTAGGGCGCTGCTTTGCATTACGGAGGTCTTCTTCGATTCGTCTGTTTAGATCACCAGCAACATTCTCTGAAAGCCCGTCGAGCAAGGGGGCGATTGCGTCGGATTGTGTTCGCTTATCTGGCATATTAAATTGCGGATCAATGCCGAGCGTTCTTCCATGTGCCCTGACGATCTCCGCTGCGTGGCCATGGAAATTGTGAATACTGACATATTTTCGAGTGCGTTCAACTCCAAGAACACTAACAAGCCGACCAGTGAGGTTGGACTTGGCTTTGTTCGAGAAAGTCAGGGCAAGAATTTTCTGGTTCGGGCTAAGTCTGGGGATCAATAGCGCTGCCCGTCGAGCAAGCAACTCTGTCTTACCGCAACCGGGCGGGGCGATGACCAGAAGGTTCTGTGCGTCATGTTTCACGGCTTCGCCATAGTCGGGAATTTCTATCATGATTCGCTCGCGACTGTTTCGAGTCGGGTAAGAAGTGCTGCTACGCTCTCGAGCTTCAAGGCTTCATCGGCAGTGAGCAACTTTGAAACGGCCAGAGCAGCAGGCACTTTCCGATTTCCTGATTTCGAACTCGAGCGACAAAACTTGGCCAGAGCTGATATATCCACCTCGGGAATACTGCCCGCTGCGCACGAAGAGAGAATCGCTGACTCATCCGCGACGTGTGCATCGATGAGCATTTCAGAGACCCGATCTGCGCCCAGTGAGCGACAGTATTCGTCTTCGAGATCAACCTTGGAGATGAAGACGGTGGTGCCAATGACATTCTTGGGTCTGCCACCGACAGCCCCGACCCAGCGGGGGCTTTCGGCCTCGTCGACCAGGCCTAGCACGTGAACGTTGAAGCCGTGCGGACCGAGCAACTTGTAGACCGTAGGGAAGTTCTCCGCGCCCCCTAGTTCAAAGACCATCGCACCGATCCGATCTAGTGATATTCCGCGTGCTTGGGCGGCTGCCTCAACGATCAGGCGGTCAGCTATGCCCTCTACAACAATTGCAAAGCGCGCCGTGAGAGCTTCCAGCATGCGTGGCGACCACCAGTGAGCTTGTGTACGCTCTTCAATGGAAAACGTCGTCGGATCGATTTGATGGCACGCGCCGTCCGGGCTGACGGCAACCACTTGTGCAGGATCAAACTTTTGCACGATATAAGGCGAGTGTGTAACCAGGATTTTTTGGTTCACCTGTTTGGTAAGCAGCTCAGCTACAGTACGTTGGCTGGACGGATGCAGATGTAGTTCAGGCTCGTCAATCGCGATTACATTCGCTGCACCCTGGGCGAGATCAAATAGTGTCATTGATATCAGCTGACGGATGCCATCGGATTGTTCCGATAGCGGTGCAAATTCTCCTTCTCGTTTGAAGTACATGGACACGTTCTCGAGAACTGATTTGCTGGGGTCTGCGGAGGTACGGATCGACAGTTGATCTGTTTCTACTTCTTTCGGCATCGAACTCGAGAGGTGTTGTGCCATGCCCTTTCTCAGCTGGGTGAGGGCGGAACTGTCGCTAAGTTTGTCATTGAATGACTCAAGTAACGTGCTGAAAGTAGCTTTTTCATCACCGAGCTCGGACTCGACTGCGCGTAGAAGTATCTGGACGGCACCATCACGACCATCGAGATTATTGACTGACGAGGACCGCACGGCGGGAAGGTAGCGCCATCCGAACGCTACGATCTGTTCTCTGGTAGGAGATCTCACCTCGCCACGCCCCGGGCACCATCTTGAGATGAGGACAGACTCGATGTCTTCCGGATCGATCTGGACTTCGAGTCGAACATCGAGTGACTCTGAGCGGTCGACGGGATCGATGTCAATCTCCCGGTGAAAAAGAATACGCTCGGCATCCGTGAAGGAGCTGAAGGTGGCGGAGACAATGAGTGGCCTGTCCGGCTGCTGCAGGTCGTCGTTAGAAAGATTCTGGTAAAGCTGCGCGGTACTTCCCAAAAGGAGATTGAGGAGCCGCAGGAGGGAAGTCTTTCCGACGTCATTAGCGCCGACAATGACTAGGTGGCCCCGAACTGAGAGTTTTAAATCACCTAAACGTGCATAGTTCTCGACGCGGATGTTAGTCAAACGCACAGCGGCCCTCTTCCGCGATGCCTGGCGCGACAACGCTGTTGAATGAATGGCGAAACCGATGGATTCGGTCACATACCCATGATGTCAGTGCGACAAGACAGAAAAGATCAACTGTTCACGTGTCCTTGGATTTCTTCCACCCATACTGGAATGCGTCGCAAAAGTTATAGGTTGCAAGACGTCTCATCGGGCTCCACTCCCCCAACGAAAAATACGCTAGAAACCAACGGTCCACAATTCTCGCAACTATGTGCTTCAACTAATGTCATAGAATATTGTCTACACTATTAGTTACGAGACACTTTTGAAGGACCAATGACGAAACTGATCGGATACGCCCGCGTATCAACCAAAGCTCAAGATGCGGACCGGCAGATTCAAGATTTACTCGCCGCCGGCGTCCGACGAGATGACTTCTACATCGACCACGGTCTCTCCGGCGCCTTAGCCAAACGGCCCGGACTGGATAAAGCACTCGACGCACTTCACCCGAACGACACCCTAGTGATCACTACCCTGGACCGACTCGGACGCTCGACCCAGAAAATGCTCGACCTCGCCGAAGAGCTCCGCACCCGAAATATTGGACTGCGCGTCCTAAACCTCGGCGGCGGCGACGTGGACACCAAAACACCCATGGGAGCTATGGTCTTCACCGTCATGGCAGCACTCGCGCAAATGGAGCTGGAGATCAAACGCGAACGCATCAACGACTCTGTTACCAAACGCCGCACCACCGGCGGCGATCTCGGCGGCCGACGTCCGACCTTCACCGACTCGCAGATCCGCACTGCGGCGAAACTCCTCCAGGCCGGTGAACCTGCGACCCAGGTAGCCCGAGATATGGGAATGTCTAGAGCAACGCTCTACCGTCGTATTAAAGAACAAAGTATGTAACGCCTATGCCATTCGCACGGTGAGCAAAACGTAATCCAATAAAGAACATGAAACCTGTCGCCAGTAAAAACCTTGATTTCGTAATTTTTTGGCAACGTCCGCGCTGGCGTCAGCTTAAGGCATACCCCAGACGGACACCTAGACCCAGCACACCCTTTCACGCTTTTACTACCGCCCCCCAAGAACGCGAAACCCGCTGAAGTGCCCGGATTTGATCGCTGGTGCAGACGGCTACGGAACGGAATGCAGTTTTGTGCAGGGGACTTCGGACGGCCATGTTCGAAGCCTGTCTGCACTACCTTGAAGTGATGGCACCACCCATCGCAGTCGCCTTCGAAAATACCAGACTCATAACACTTCGAATTCGCCGATCCTTTGACGCGGCAGACCTAAAGCGTTTCCTCTGCCAATGCAGCCCGATCAAGGCTGACCAACGGCAGGGAACTTGGGCATCACCTGATGGACCGATCTGCTCTCCGAAAGCACTTGGACCCATGTCGAATGCAGCTATTGAGAGCCAGCAAGTCATGCCAGCCAGAGTTCACCCGTCGAAAGGTTTCTAAGAACGTGTTGGGAAAGTGGTCATTCGGCCGTTCCGGGTTGCCATGGACGGCGTCCGGGTGACGGTGCCAGGCGCCTAGTCATGAGCCCGATCATGGCCCATTTGACCATGGCCTCGACATGAGCGGGAAGCCGCTCGTAGTCGTGGCCGAGGCTGCGGCAACGCACCACCCAAGACCAGGTACGCTCCACCACCCAGCGCCGCGGCAGCGCTTCGAAGGTGTGCTGGCCCCGGGATTTCTTCACGATATCCAATGTCATCGGCAACCTCTGGCGGGCGAACTCGACCAGCTTCCCGACGTAGCCGCCATCAGTCCAAACGTGGGCGAGTGAAGGCATCTCCATCCGCACCTTGGCCAGAACCTGTGTGCCGCCCTCGCGGTCCTGCATGCTGGCGGCGGTGACCATGACGGCAATCAACATGCCCGTTATATCGACGATGAGGTGCCGCTTGCGGCCATTGGTTTTCTTCCCCGCATCATAACCACGCGAGTCCACCCCCACGGTGTCGGCACCCTTGACGGACTGGGCATCGAGAATGCCAGCCGACGCCATCGGATCCCGACCGTTCGCGTTGCGCACTGTGGCACGCAGCGCATCATGAATCCGGCCGGTGGTGCCATCAGCGCCCACTGCGCAGCGGTCAGGTCGGAGGGATAGGGACGCGGAACTGGATCTCCCTTCATACTTCAATACTGGACCCATCACCGAACTTAAGCACCCGGATCACCACCTCGGACCGTCTTGGCCTGTCCACCCTGAACATGCTTGGGCTCTCCGCAGACCCCGGGACGAGTCGGCATCACGATGTCAGTGCGTCAGACCGGTCGGCCACTATCCGCACCATCGTCCTCATTCTCCCGGAGCTGACCCAGTGTATAACCCAACCCATCCATAGTCCCTTCAGTGAGTCCGCCCGGTACGGCACGCACGGACTAAAGCAGCAGGCCTTGCAGATTTTCAGCGGCGAGAGAGAGCGTTACCCCGAGTTCGGCTCGCAACCTGTCCACCATTCGGTGGGCCGGCACGGAAACGTTGAGTCCGTAAAGTGTGCCGCTTGGTCCCTCGATCGATACGGCAACTGAGGTGACGCCGTCTTCGCTTTCTTCTTTGCTTGTGGAATATCCGAGCCGTCGAATCTCATCAAGTTCGGCTTCTAACTCTGTCCATGACGTGATTGAATTTCCTGTCAGTCCAGGGAGCTCCTGGGTTGGGTACAGGGCTCGGAGCTGCTCCTGAGTGAGCCGGCTTAGCATAGCCTTTCCTGTAGCAGTGCAGTTGGCTGGCAGCCTGATGCCTTGGCGGGAACCGACCCGCACTGCTCTTGAGCTTTCAATGGCATCAAGGAATTGGACCTCTGTCTTCTCAAGTATGGCGAAGTGGACTGTTTCCCCAGTTTGTTGGAACAGCTGCTCTAGTACAGGACGAGCGAGTGCTATAACGTCCACCTGGCGTCTGATGGCGAAGGCGATGGAGCTGAGTGCTTGGCCTGGTTCATAGACGCGAGTAGCTGGGTTTTGTCGCACGAAGCCTCGGTAGAGCAACATCCCCATAAGTCTGTGCGCTGTCGACGATGCAACACCGAGATAGCTACTCGCATCTGTTAATCGGATGCTGGGCTGGGTTTCAAATAACAGGAGGAGCCGTAATGCATTGTCAACAGATTCGATAGGGTACTGCGGCGGCGTACCGTACTTGGATACGGTGTCTGTTTCTGATATCTCCATACGTAATATCGTACTCATCGCTGGTGGGAGTGTTTGTACTTCCTGTTGACAAGCTTCAGCCTGAAACATTGACATCCATCCGAGCGAGTTCGTGTCTCCAAGCCGTTTGAATGTTAAACAACCCACCGAGGTCTGGCAGTTCAACTAGGTCCGAGTCTGGGAGGTCTTTGAGTGTTCCTCCAGCTGACGTCACCTGAAGTGACAATCTTGCAAGGGTATCTACGCTGATCGCCTGAAGTACTGCTTGCTCCACGCTCCCCGCGGCGCTGGTCAACCCGTGTCCGCGAAGCAGCACGACAGGACGATCACCCATAGCGTGGAGCATTTCTGCAGCCAACTGGCGGTTCCTGACAAGCACTCCACGTGGGTAGACGGGTACCCCCCTCGCGGCCAGGCGAGTGCCTGGAATATCGAAGGCTCCGACGATTGGGCGGATACTAAGCCCGGCAAGGTCCGCTGCGACAACCTGCGGCGGATGTGCGTGGACAACCGCGTTGATGTCTGGGCGTTGTCTTAACAGCTCGGTGTGGAGGGGGAGTTCGTTGGGGATTGTGTATCCCCCTGCCAGCTCGCCCTCAGCAGCAGCATTGCCATCGAGGTCCACCAAGCGGATATCGAGGGCTTCGGTAAAGGCCAGACCTCGCTCCAGTGGACCCCGACATCGAACCAACAGCCTATTTTCTCCCATTCTAAGACTGATATGGCCAAGAATGCCGTCGGCTAGGCCACGGTGGGCCAGCACACGGCAGGCTAAAGCGATGGTCTCTCGCTCTTCTGCATGTATTAGGGGTGACTGAGTCTGTCCCATCAGGATGCCTGCAAAGGCTGGGGATCGAGCATAGGTTCAAGTTTTTCCCGCAATTCTTGAACTGTTATTCCTGTGCCCATGCCGCGGCGGCAGGCCAGAAGCGCCTTAGGCCAGTTCACGATGGCGGCACCACTCAGGTTGGTGCCGTCAACCGTGTAAAGAGCAGCGAAACGCCCGTTTACTTCCGGATCTCCGATGATATCTTGTTCAGCGTTTCCTCCCACCCGGCCTACTACCTGAATCTTCCAGTCGTGCTGGTCGCTCCAGACGTACTCGACCGGGGTGTAGGCGCGCGGGTTCTCAGGGTGAGTGATGTTGTAAGCCACACAAGCGGCCTGCTCGACGGCGTTGGTCCAGTGCTCGATCCGGATATCTTCGCCGTGCTTCTGGTGCCGCCAGCGTGCGACGTCACCGACACCGTAAATGTGTGGGGCATCAACGGTACGGCAGTACTCGTCCAGAACCAGTCCATTGTCCACGAGCAGACCGGAAGATTCTAGCCAGGTGTCGTTGGGAACGGCACCAATACCGACCAGAACTGTGGCAGCCTCTAGGTTCTGGCCATTGGTAAGCCGCAAGGTGAAGGAACCTTGTTCGCCGTCGATGGCCTCGACACCGGTACCAAAGATTGTCGTCACTCCGTTGCTGCGGTGCAGGTCTCCGAACCACTGTCCGACTTCAGAGTTGAAGATGCGGCTCATAGGGATTGGCAGGGGGTCAACGATTGTCACTTGCAGTCCGAGCATCCGCGCTGTCGCCGCGGCTTCCGCGCCGATGAAACCTGCGCCGATAACAGCTAGCTGCCCACCTTTTGCGAGGTTTCCGCGTAGACTGCGGCCGTCGTCGAGGGTGCGAAGAACATGAATGCCAGGGCGGTCGCCCCATGGAGATGAGCGAGCGGAGGAACCTGTGGCTACGACCAGGTTGTCGAAATGTAAGGCTTCCTGTCCCTGCAGCTGCAGCAAGTTTCCTGTGATGTCGACCCCGGTGGCTGCATGTCCAAGTTGCAGCTCTATTCCTAATTCCTGGGCCTGCTGCTGGTTCAGTAAACAGATAGAGGCTTCAGTTGCTGTGCTTGCCAAAAAAGATTTTGACAACGGCGGTTTATCATACGGCAGTTCTGTTTCCTCGCCGACGAGGACGATACGCCCTTCGTATCCCTCCAGGCGTAAGGACTGAGCAGTTCGCACACCCCCGATGGAGGAGCCTACAATGACAGTTACTGTATCCAACTAGTCCTCCACTCTAAGTGCGGAAACGGGGCAGCTGCGAGCTGCCTCCACGACCCGCTGCCGGTCAGCCTCGGGTACATCAATCTTGAGGAGGACGACGATCCCGTCGTCATCCAAGTCAAAATAATCGGGAGCGCCGACAACACAGTTGGCGTAGCCTTGGCAGGCTCCTAGGTCTGCTTTTACAACTGGCATGCTCAAACTCCTTAGACTAAGTGTTGTTCTTCTTTAATTGGGGCGGATGTTCACCCTCACCGATAAGTGGACCGAACGGATTTCCAATCATCGCCGAAAACGTCGAGGGCGCCTGCCATGTCAGTGATTCGAGTTCCAGTGGGCATAAAGCAACCCACTGGCCGGAGCGCGGAGATGAGATCATCAGCCGCGAACCATTGCGGGTCTCCACCCTCTTAATGTGAATCTCAGAAAACTCATTGGCAATGATGATCGGAGCGCCATTGATGTGCGCTTCCAGCCGGTCTCGTTCCTCTGCCGCACGAATGGCGGCAAGTCGGTCTTCTTCCTCACCTTCCCATTCAATCTTCATAGGAATATGGCCAGGTTCTGCATGCGGATAACAGACTCATCCACCATGATGGTTCGACGTGCCAGCTCCCATCCGGTTCCGGTGCGGCGGAGAAGATCTTCGCGTCCGGCGGAAACCGTAGCAGCCTCCCTCACGTCACCTCTGCTTCGGAAGAGCAACACTGCCGAATCCACGATAATTTCATCCGGATTGTCTGTGCGGAACGTTCGAACGTTCGTGACGTAGTGGCGCAACCGTGAGGGAGGATCTTCAGTCCAAGCATGCTCTGTGGCAAACCGTGCGACTCGACGACTTAACGAGTACATGTTTTCGTCGAGGTGGGCCATACCGGGAGACGTGCTGTAACCGGCACCGAGGGCGGTAGTCACCCGGACGGGCATGAGATAGTGCACGTCTTCAGCAATTCGTGCCATCCATGCGTCATAATCTTGGTCGTCCAGGAGGTAGGATTCGTCAACCAGCCACCGGTGGGCCTGAAGATGGAGTGTGTCATCAAACGGGAGGGATTCTCCTATCCTCTGGGTACGTGGGGCGTGGCCGCCAAGGATAGACTGCTCCGAAAGGGTCTTGCCGTTGCGATCGGATTCAATACTCATGGCTTAGGCCTCCTCTGTGATGGTCTGGGCTGCTGGGGTGTCGGTGCTCCCGACGGCTTCCTGTGAAGGATCCCCCTTTTCATCCCCGCACGGGGTCTGAATGGGATTAGATCCAACATGCAGCTGGGCAGCCTTCTCCATCGGGCGTTCGAGGTGGTCGGCCCACCGCAGCAGGAGTTCTCGCTGGTTGTATTCGCTGTAACCGACGCGGGAAGAGCCTGGTCCCGAATACTCATCTGAGGTCAGGGGTTCTACAACGTTCTCGCCGTTTTCCAGCATGCCCATGCGACTATTTAGTAACAAGCGGCGAGCCATCGGGCCACCCGCAGTGCTGGTCAACGAGACCCAGTTCTCTACATCGTCCTGTTCAAACATGCCGCCACTGCCGAAGCACATGAGGTAGGCCTTGTAGGAAAGTGCCTTGAACTCCTCGGATGCGTTCTTGTCCACGGCAAACCACGAGATGATCTCGGTCTCGTCCTCGCTGATGGGCTGCCACAGACGGATGGAGACAAATGGCAGAACTTCATCAGAATCTTCTTCTACCTTCGGCCAGTTGTGGACAAAGCTCATGTTCGGGAAGACCGATGCTGCTGACACCATGAATCCGTCCTTGCCCACCACATCGAGCTGTTCCTGGCTCCATTGCTCCTTCATCCGCGTGATCATGTCGTCGGGGTAGCCGACATACCGGAGCCGCTCTTCCAAGGTTCCTTCAGGAAGCTTGTAGGTGGTACCGCCGCCGTTGCCCGCCCAGTACGTTGTTCCATCCTTGCGTTTTTCAGCCTTGGGTTCGCGGAACAGGCCAATTTCTACAACCGAAGTGTGCGTTTGGGGTGTATGGTACATGTCGCCGGCGAAGTTTTCGGCACCGATTTTCCAGTTCGCTTTGACCCGCCACCGCTGGGGGCCCCGGAGTTCAATACCGTCAGCGCTTTGCTTGGTGTAGTAATCCATGTAGAACTTAAAATCGCCCAGAAAGTCCTCAAGAGGTTCTGCGTCAGGGTCAAGGCTGATGAAAATCAGCCCGTTGTATATGCCTAGAGAAGGCGCAGGGAGCAGGGTCTGACCTTTTCTCTTGAAGCCTTCCTCCCCGCCATAAGCTTCCTTATGAAATGGAAGGCCCACGATGCGGCCATCGTTGCGGTAGGACCAGCCGTGGTAGGGGCAACGGAAATGCGAAGCATTCCCCATCTCGGCCCGGCAGACCTGCATGCCGCGGTGAAGACACATATTGAAGAGAGCACGGATCTCGCCCTTTTCGTCGCGGGAAATGATAAAGGAGTCTTCGAGTACGTGGCGCACGACGTAGTCGCCAGCTTCGGGGACCTCGGACTCATGGGCAACGAAAAGCCAGCTCCGTCCGAAAACGCGTTCCTTTTCGAGCTCGAAGATTTCCTTATCGTTGTAGATGTGTGCAGGAATCATGCCTCGCTGCACGTCCTGGATAACGCCGGTCTGGTCTGTCATGGAAGATCTCCTTACATTGGACTACATGCTTCTCTGCATCGCAGAGAAAGATTCTGTATAAAAGAGAATGTCTCAAAATGTCGATCTCGTCAACCCCTACCGCTCAGTAGAGAAAATAACGTCCGAACTCAATGGCCATTTTCAGGCATGTCAGAATCGCGCGCAGCGCCCTCGCCTTTGTCCAACTGCCGAATCTTGGCCATCGCGTCGGCGCTGAGCGAGAAATCGAAAACAGATAGGTTCTGTTTGATCCAGAGCGGGTCTGAGGCCTGCGGGATGGGCACAATCTTCTGCTGTACATGCCAACGCAACAGGATTTGGGCAGGAGACTTATTCAGACGCCGAGCGATCTCGATGATCGTCGGGTCAGACCTCAGCCCGGAGGATCGTCCGATAGGACTCCAAGCTTCAGTGACAGTTCCCAATAGCCCGTGGACGGCGCGTGGCCCTGTTCGCGCGAGGTCGGGGCTCAGTTGGATTTGGTTCACGTCAGGAGCCACTCCAGTCGCACCAATAATTTCTTTCAAGTGGGAATGTTTGAAGTTTGAAACACCGATGGCTTTCACGCGACCCTCCTCCAACAACTTCACGAGTCCCTTCCAAGCGTCCACATACTTACCCAGCGCAGGCACCGGCCAGTGGCACATAAACATGTCCAAATAGTCGAGACCGAGTTTCCGTAGGCTCTCGTCGTACGCCCGCTGCACTCCATCAATGCTGTGGGCCTCCTTGTTAAATTTGCTGGATATGAACAACTCGGACCGTGGGATGCCCGCAGTACGGATCCCCCGGCCGACCGCTTCTTCGTTCCTGTATTGGAATGCTGTGTCGACCAGGCGGTAACCACTCTGCACCGCAAAACGTACCGCAGCTTCACATTCATCCTCCAACATCGGCCAGGTACCAAGACCTAGGCGTGGGATGGAGTGCCCATGCAGCAACCTCAGTCGGGGAACATCCGCAGCATTCGTATCAATCGCTTCAGTTATCATCGGATACCTCTTTCTGTTGAGCATTGAGCTAATCTTGCTGGAGCGGGTGCCCGGAGCTGATTCTGATTGCTCAGATTCGGATTACTGGGGGAGATTTTTTCTGCCTTTACCTCTTGCTGCCGGAAGTGTCATAACGACTCCGGCTGTGACCATCGCTGCGGCAACCGGGACCACGCTGACCAACAGCGCCATCACACACGGTGTAAGAAAGAGCGCCACAGCCCGCACGGTGCCAGTCAGCGCCAGTACATCCCCGCGCTCTTCGGGATGTACTTCATCGGCAGCTATCGCCGGCCCGACAGTCTGAAGGATCCCAGCACCAACCCCGGACAGAGCAAGGGCAATTGCGGCGGCAACTACTATGCCTGCCAGTGACGCTGCCGCGGCCAAACCGACTCCAGCGGCTAGTAGACCAGCGAGAAGGGAAATCCTGTTTCCACGTTTGCGCAGCCAGCTTCCGGCCAGACTTCCGGCTAGAACGGCTGAGTTGGCTATTGATACAAGGATGCCGATGACGGTGATGGTTTGTCCGGCGAGGGATAATACGATGGGAACGTAGGAGTCCAAGAGGCTCTTCCAAGCACCAGCTCCAGCGTTCATCCAGCAGGAGGTATCAACCCCTGGCCTCCGCCACAGTCCTCCAGCCAAAATTCCACTGCTGGAATGATCCGGAGCAAACACCGGAAGTCTTTTTAAAAGGACTGCAGGAATGACGGCTACCGATCCCGCCGCTGCCGCTACTATCAGCGGCAGCGAGGGGGAAATTTCCAATAAATAACCGGCAAATGCAGGGCCCAAGAGGGATCCCAACCCAGCTGCAAGATTGACATCAGTCAATCCCTTAACGGACGAAGTTGACGTGCGAACAGCGTGCGTCTGGCTGCTGGTCCAGAACAAGGCACGAGCTGAACCCTGAACCAGTTGTGACACAACGAAAACCGCCAAGGCGTGCGAGAGCGCGATAAGAGCACACGAGACGGCGATCATGAGTGCCGCTCCCGCGATGAACGATTTATCGGGAACCTTGCGCATCAGCACACCAAGAAATAGGCGCGTTACCAGCTGCGAAACAGCGGCAACTGCAACAATCATTCCGACTTCAACCGCCCCATATCCTGCGACAATGGCCAATATTGGAACTACCACTGCCAAGGTTCCGAGAGCGAACGAGAACAATACCGTTGCGATAATGCTCAGGGTCCTGTCAGCGCTGAAGGATCCCAAGGTTTGGCCTGTGCTGCGGGGCGATGGTTTGCCGCAATTGCGTCGACGGGCATTTGGAGCGATGACGTGCTAACTTCTTCGACGTCTTGGTTCTAACCACGGACATGTTCAAGATAGGTGTTTGCCTCTTCCAGGCCAACAACATCACCATATTTGTTATCAATATCGAAAAGGCTTGCGAGGTGCGGCAGCTCGGCCCGGTCCCCGACACCCTGTTCGACCACAATGGTGTGGAATCCATACGAACAGGAATCCACGGCTGTGGCCCGCACGCATCCGCTGGTAGTAGCGCCGACAAGGAGCAGTGTATCGATCCCCCTAGACACAAGTCGCGCAGCAAGGTCAGTACCAAAAAAGCAGGATGCGTACTTCTTCACAAGCAACATCTCATTGCTTTGACGGTCGAGTCTATCGTCAAGCTCCACCCATTCACTTCCTTCGACTAACCAGCTGTTGGATGGTATCTTTTGGATCCATTTGCCGGCTTCCTGCAGGTCACTATCATAGGCAACTGTAGAAAAAATCACCGGGACGTCCGCAGCCCGCGCCCTATCCAGAAGCTCCTTAGTCGCTGCAAGCTGTTCGTTAAGGTCTCCGGCCAAGGGCGAATTCGGATCCGTAAATCCGCGGATCATGTCAATCACCAAAAGTGCCGGCCGACTCCCGAAGCCGATCCTCCCTCCCAGCCCCTTTTCCTGGAATTGAGACCTTAATTTCTGGTATTCTTCCCGGGCAGCAGTCGCAGACATATTTTCCCTTTCTTAATCCGTTGAGTAATCAGACACACACCGATGAGCGGGCATACAGCCCCCGGGCTAGAGCTTGTTGTCCAGCCTTCGCTCGATTGCCCACAGCACGAGGTTCCCGGCCAGTGCGATGACAGCAAGGAGCACGATGATTCCGTACATAGTTGGGAGGTCAAGCATCCCGTATGCTCGTAGCGCCAAGAGCCCAAGACCAGCGCGAGCCGCGAAGAATTCCGCGATGATCACGTTGATGAACGCGATACTGAAGCCGATCCGAATGCCCACCATAAGGGACGGTGCCATGGCCGGTATGTATATCTTGGTCACGGTCTGCAGCGGGGATAGATTAAGCGAACGCGCTAGCTTAGGCAAAAGCGGGTTGATGGCACGGACGCCCGCCGTTGTCGAGACCATAATGGGAAATACCGCGGCCAGTGCCGCCATTGCGGACTGCGCTCCCACCCCCACTCCAAAAATTTGCAGAAGAATGGGAAAGAAGATTACGCGCGGGATGGCGAAGGCGCCTGCGATCAGGGGATCGAAGACCGCACCGAGAAACTTACTCCGCCCAATGACATAGCCCAGCGGAAAACCTATAGCAGCGGCGATGAAGAATCCGATAGCCACTGACTGCATAGTAGCGTTTAGGTGCCTGTATATGGAGCCATTAGCGAACCGCTCCACCAACGCGTTCAGCGAGTCAGCGGGCGAAGCGACGAGGTCACTAATGGAAGACAGCAGCGCCCAGAGGAGCACCACCGCCACCAACACGGCAGCACGCCACATGTTGTCCCGGATAGCCCTGGACCTTTGCGCGCTCTGTTGGGTGGTACTTCTCGGAAGCAAAGGAGTCGTTACATCAGTACTCACTGCATGTCCCTTCTAATTCGTTTCTCGAGCCAGGTAAGCACGCTGTTCACCAACACACTCAGTGCGATGACAACAGCGATATATGCCCACATGTCAGCGGTATTGAGTTCCCGATAGTAGAAACCGGCCCGAAAACCAATTCCTTTGGATGCGAGGATGAATTCCATGGCAATAGTGCCGATCACTGAGTAGATAAACCCGAGCTTCACGCCCGGGAAAATAAGCGGCGTCGCCGCCGGAAAGAGAACTTTCACGTAGTACTGCCGAGGGGAGGCACTGACCGACTTTGAAAGCTTGTGAAGGATAGGCTTGATTGCATTCAAGGCAACCATCGTAGTTAGCGCAATCGGGATCAGGGCCATCGACGCAGCTATAAGGATGATCGGTCCTGCGTTGAGTCCCATCACGGCCAAGAGAACAGGATAAAACAACAAAGTGGGCATTGCGTAGCCGGTCACGATGAACGGCTCAAGAATGCGCCCTGCAGCCGGTATCCGCCACAAGAAAACCCCGAGCGGGAGTCCCAGCACAAGCCCGATGATGAACGACACCAAGATGGTAGTCAGAGTCCGGGACGCGTCTTGGCCGAACCTGTCCGTTGGGACAATCTCCACTAATCGAATCAGGATCTCTGATGGTGCCACCATCAGAGATTGGCTGATCATGCCTGTTCTAGTGGTGATCTCAAGAATGGCAACAATCGCCACAATAATTGCCCAACGGACTAGCGCTGCGCGCGATACGAGAGCTGCTTTTTGCTTCGCCCCCACAACCATGGGCTTTTCCAAGACTTTCACGCCAGCCGCGCTCCTGGTCCCAGCGTTTTCTCAGCCTCAACCTTCACCAGCGCCCATAGGTGGTCTTCCAGTTCACGAAACCTAGGTAGAGCGTGGGTTCCCTCTGGTCGTGGCCGCGGCAAGTCGATGGTCACCACTTCCTTGATGACGGAGGGTCGAGCTGACATGACCCAGACCTCATCAGAGAGGTAGACCGCTTCCTGAATATCGTGGGTAATGAATAACACACGATTACGGGTTTTCTCCCAGATGCGTAGCAGCTCTTTCCCGATGAATTGCCTGGTCTGCTGGTCCAGAGCTCCGAAGGGCTCATCCATGAGGAGTACGCGTGGCTCCATTGCCAAAGCCCTGGCAATGGCAACGCGCTGCTTCATTCCACCGGAAAGCTGGCCCGGTCGATGGTCCTCGAAACCCCTGAGCCCAACAAGATCAATCATTCGGCGTGCACTCTCATAGCGCGCAGCTTTCGGGACACCTTTGACCTCTAGCCCGAAAGCGACATTGTCCAGTACCGTGCGCCAGTGCAGGGTGGAATCCTCTTGAAATACCATTGCAGTGTCCCGCCGAGGACCAGTCACGTTCTCGCCATTAATGCTGACCGTGCCTTTGGTGGGCTTGAGTAAACCGCCGACCATGTCAAGTAACGTACTTTTCCCGCAGCCACTCGGGCCGATGACGGAAATAAATTTTCCTTCCGGTATAACGCCAGAAACGTTAGCGACTGCCTGGGTTACTCCCGCATTGGTATCGAAAGTCATCCCAATATTGTCGAAAACGACGTCACTGTTACTTACCAATGTTTCGCTCATGAAAAGAAGTTCCTCATAACGACGGCATCCATGTCCGGTTCTTTCGTGATCTGACCTTGTTCTTTACCGGCGGCGACCACAGCAGCCAGCTGGGCATCAGTAAAGTCCAGGCTGAAAAAGTTCTGTGAGTTCTTAAGCGCCTCGAGCGCAACCTCGGGCTTGAAATCGATAGCCTTTCCGTAGACCTCAGCGGCCTTTTCTAGATCGTTCGTGATAAGGTCCATCCCCTTTTGGAGTGCCCGGCCCCAGCCCTTCAGCGCCTCAGTATTTTCGTCGATGAACGCTCCTGTAGCCACGAGGCAGGTATCCGACCAGTCCGTTACATAATCGCGGGAACGCCAAACCACCTTCGCACCGTTATCCGACGCGATCTTCTCCGAGAGCGGCGACGCGGTCCACGCTACGTCAACGACATTCTTGGAGACGGCAGTCCAGGAATCACTCGCTGAGCCGACGCTGATAAGTTCGACGTCCTCACCGGGAATTATGCCGGCAGCCCGCAGCGTTCGGTCTGCGAAATAAGACGAATTCGAGCCTGGTGTGCTGACTGCGACTTTTTTGCCCCTCACGTCTTCAATGGAAGAGATCGGAGAGTCTGGCAGTGTGATGAAGTCGACAGAAGCCGCTGTATAAACGTTACCGATAATTTTCACGTCCATCCCCTTCTCCGCCGCGATAAAGACCGGAATCGTGGAAGCCGTGCCGAAACCAATCCCCGAGTCGATCCCTCGAACAGTGTCAAGCCCTCCGGGGAACTGAATGTGCTCGAGGGTCAGCCCTTCTTCCTCGTAGTAGCCCTCGGACTGGGCGATGAAAAACGGGGCGGAGTGGATAAGGCTGGCAAGGCCAGTGATTGCCACATCACCGGAATATCCCTTGCTCCCTCCACCACTGCCGTTTTGGCCACAGCCCGTTAGCCCTCCGAGAAGTAACGTGCCACCAGCGACAGCTGTAATTTTGATAAATCCGCGACGGCCCATTGTTGCAAAAGTCATTCGGTTCTCCCTCATCGTTGCGTCAGATCCGTGACCCAAGTGAAACACATCACGTTACTGCTGTCCAGATGTGCATTCTGCCAAGCAGAGATATTGAGTAAAATGGCGTCCACATCTAGCCCACAGGTTGCAAGGCGAAAGTACCGGGAGTCACCGTTATCAGGGAGCATCCAACATACGGGTAGGCGAGAACTCAGAACCATCCCTCACCTAGTGGCAGGGCCGCTGGAACGATGGGAGTTCTATGGCGCCCCCAGTTCAAAATCGGTTTCATAAACCATTTGATCTCGGCGCGTTAATCCCCTTACTGTTTGCTTGCGTCGTGTTGACTCGAAAGCATGCGAACCCCTGTCCTGAGCGATGCCGAACGACGCCTACTGATGAGTTACAAGGCGGAGGCTCCGCACAAGCACGTGGTGAAAAAGGCCGAGGCATTGTTGTTGCTTTCCCATGATGTTGACCCGGTTATTGTTGCCGACTTTGTCGACCGTGAACCCTCAACCTTCAAGGACTGGGTAGTGAATTGGGAGAAACAACGCATGGCCTCGCTCTATACCGGGCATACCGGAAATCTGAACCGCAGTTTCCTGAGCGAGGAACAACGCGAGGCTGTCCTGCAGGTTCTATCCCAACAGCCGGGAGACGAATATGTGCCGGCGGAATTTTGGGATGTCCCCAAACTTGATCATTGGCTTTCGGCCACCTTCAACGTGGAGTATGCCTCGGATTCGTCCTACCACTTCTTGCTGCGCATGGCTGGACTCTCATTCCACAAACCGGAGAAGTTTGATCGTAAACGAGCGGACGAAAAGCTGATTGCGGCGCGGATTGCGGAGATTCGTGAAGAACTGATCGCACCCTTAGCTGATCCTGACACGTTGGTGTTTGCCGCCGATGAGGTCCGCATTGATCAGGAAGCTGTGGTGCGTCGGGCGTGGTACCGGAAGAACACCAAAACGGTGCTGAAGGTTGACCGAAAGAAAGCCTCCCAATCGTTTATTGGGTTCTTGCCGTGCAGTCGGTCTTCGAGGGTAATAGCTTCGGCCTCAACTTCTGCGTAGGCTACGGCGTCGGTTCCGTCGCCGTTGAAGTCCATGATCTGCTCGTTGGCGACGAGTACCGCACGCCGAACCGGCGCACCGAGCTCCTCCAGGAGCTCGGATAGCGCGTTGTACTGTCCGCCTTTGAATTCTCCTAGATCGTCGTAGGCAACGAGTACCGTTGCATCGACGGCGTTGTCGGCGGTGACCTTGCCGAGGATGCCGTGGATTGCTTCAACCCATTGGGCTACATGTCCACCGGTGTAGAGATCGACTCGCAAGGTGGCCAGTGCCGATCCCTCGTTGCACAGCACGATCGCTACGGCTTCCTGTGGGTCGAACTTGAGGCTGGTACGAACGAAAGCTGAGATGCTTACGTTGCTTGAGATGCTAGTCATTGCGACTGCCTTTCCTTGGTTTTCAACCGAGGCCCGAGCTGGATGGTCCAGCGTGGGTTCCTATCCCCTGTTGATACCTCAAGTCTATCAAATTGCTAGCTTGCTAGCAAGATAGATTGAGATCTTTATTGCAAATTATTTATGCTTTAAATTAGCTTGCTAGAAAAATTGCATCACAGATCAAACGCAAGATTTGCGCATAACTGCATGGATTCCCCTTGTTCCGATACATGCCAAAATGCACTCCTGAAAGGTCCGTCAAGGGTAGGGGGAGCCTATCGCGCAGCGACGCGTAGCGCCCTTGACTGGGCTTTCAGGAGTGCAACAATCGGGCATCGGGGCAAGGACAACCGGGTTAGAGGACGGCGTTTTTATCGGGTCGGAAACCTGACCAATGGTCTTGCCCAGTGACCACCACGGGGGCTTGTGCGTATCCCAGAGAACGGATGAATTCGAGGGATCTAGGATCCTGGCTTACATCGATTTTTTGATATTCGATGCCTTTTTTATCCAGTGCTCGATAAGTCGCGCTGTATTGGACACAGTTGGGCTTGCTGTAAACCCTGGTCGCATTTTTCATCGCTCTTCCTCCGTCTCATGTTGCTGCAATTATGGAGTCACGGTTGCCCCGCCCTAGCGGGGCAACCAGTGCGGTTAGAAGCGGGTCATTCCTCGGAATTCTTCCGGGAGATCTTCGAATTTTTCTGGCAAATTGGGTGGCGCTTGCTCTGTGTGGAATTTCCAGTGGTCGAACGCCTTGCGATCCATAGCTCCAAGGAAGCTCTCGCGGGTTTCGTAATACTTCGTTTCAAGGTCGCCTTCGATGTACTGACCTACTCCCCAAGCGTTACCAGTAGCTTCACTTGGTCCGCGGTAGAAGATGATCATATATGGCCAATCCCCCAGATCCCAGCCGTCTTTGCCCCATGAGCCAATAGCTCCCCATCCATGCTGACTGGCCAGATCCATGTACTCGTAGCCATGATCCCAGACGCTTTCCGGCAGTGACGGAGCATTGACCCTTCGGCCAGTGTCAGCAGTGGTTTCGATGGTAGTCATTGTGACTGCCTTTCCTTGATTTTCAACCGAGGCCCGAGCTGGATGGTCCAGCGTGGGTTCCTATCCCCTGTTGATACCTCAAGTCTATCAAATTGCTAGCTTGCTAGCAAGCTATATTGCGATCTTTATTGCAAATTATTTATGCTTTAAATTAGCTTGCTAGAAAAATTGCATCACAGATCAAACGCAAGATTTGCGCATAACTGCATGGATTCCCCTTGTTCCGATACATGCCAAAATGCACTCCTGAAAGGTCCGTCAAGGGTAGGGGGAGCCTATCGCGCAGCGACGCGTAGCGCCCTTGACTGGGCTTTCAGGAGTGCAACAATCGGGCATCGGGGCAAGGACAACCGGGT